>JAPUKG010000060.1 GCA_027295775.1 Pseudomonadota bacterium | reverse complement strand
ATCGGGCTCAACCGCTTCCTGCTCGACCGGCTGCATGCGGGGCTCAACACGGTGCTCATCATCGACGAGGCCCAGAACCTCTCGGCCGGCCTGTTGGAGCAGATCCGCCTGCTCTCGAACCTCGAGACGAGTACCGAGAAGCTGTTGCAGATCGTGCTCACCGGTCAGTCCGAGCTTCGGGAAATGCTCTCGCGTCCCGAGCTCGCGGCGCTGCGCCAGCGCATCGCGCTCGAACACCATGTGGAGCCGCTTCGCGAGGACGAGATCCACGACTACCTGCAGCACCGGATCCAGGTCGCCGGAGGTCACTACGCCCAGGTCTTCGCGCCGGGATGCGACGAGATCTTCTACGCGTTCTCTGGCGGCTGCCCCCGCCTGATCAACCTGTTGGCAGACCGCTCGTTGCTGTCCGCATTCACGCGCCAGGAGCGCCCGGTCCTCGCCTCCACGCTCGAGCCGAAGGCGAAGGAGATCGCGGAGCAGCAGTCGAGACCACTCGGCCCGATGCCGCGCCATAGGCCCCGCAGTTAGAGGCTGAGCCTCTACATCACCGCGGCGACGATCACGCCGGCCATCAGCGCACCCGACACCCAGCTCGCCGGATCGCGGACCGCGAACGCCACCGGATCGCCGGGCAGCTCTCCCCGCTTCGCGAGCAGCCAGATGCGGCTGATCCAGTAGAGCAGGATCGGGGACAGGAACCACAGCACGTCGACCGTGCGGTAGAGCGCGCGCACTTCCTCGCTGTTGATGTAGAGGCACAGAACGAGCACGGACAGATAGCCGCTCGTGGATCCCAGCATCGCGATGAGATCGAGATCGTCGACCTGATAGGCACGACCCTGCGCGTGGGTCTCGCTGCGACTGGCCAGTAGCCGGAGCTCTGCGTAGCGCTTGGCAAACGCCAGGCTGAGGAAGATGAAGAGCGAGAACGCGAGCAGCCAGGGGGTGAGCCCGATGTCCACCGCGGCGGCACCGGCGATCACGCGCAGGGTGTAGAGACCGGCGAGCACGATCACGTCCAACAGCAGCTGGCGCTTGAAGAAGCCCGAGTAGGCCAGCGTTGCCCCCGCGTAGAGCACCAACATGCCGACGAACCCCTCGGGCGTCGTCGCCAGCGCGAGGCCAAGGCCCGCCGCGCCGAGCAGGCCCGCCAATGCCCACCCCCAGCCGAGCGGAAGGGCGCCGCTGGCGAAGGGACGATCGCGCTTCGTCGGGTGCTGACGGTCGGCGTCGAGATCGAGCAGATCGTTCACCACGTAGCCGGCGGAGGCGACCATGCTGAGCGCGAGGAACGCGAAGAGCGCCGTCAACTGCTTCGCCGGGTCGCCGACGTGCTGGGGCGTGAGCGCCAGCGGGACGAACACGAGCAGGTTCTTCGTCCACTGGTGGGGCCGCAGCGCGCGCAGAGAGTCGAGGGCCAGATGGCGGGTCACGGGGCGAGGATTCTCCCATACCGACTGCTCCGGGACCATGTCATCATGTCCGAAAAGCGCCAGTCTCGAGGCTCTTCGGGCGCTACAACGGATCCATGGAGCTCGATCCCACCGTCTGCTACCGCGCACTGCGATCCCGCGACGCGCGCTTCGATGGCCGCTTCTTCACGGCGGTCCGCTCGACCGGCGTGTATTGCCGCCCCGTGTGCCCCGCGCGCACCCCCCGGCGCGAGAACTGCCTGTTCCTGCCCTGCGCGGCGGCGGCGCAGGAGGCGGGGTTCAGGCCCTGCCTTCGCTGCCGACCCGAAGCCGCGCCCGGCACACCCGCCTGGCTGGGCACATCGGCAACCGTCTCCCGTGCGCTGCGCCTGATCGGCGACGGCGCTCTGGATGCTGCCGGAGTCGAGGATCTCGCCGAGTCTCTCGGCATGGGCGCCCGGCATCTGCGTCGGCTGTTTCTCGAGCACTTGGGCGCCACCCCCGTCACGATCGCGCAGACGCGACGGGTGCAGTTCGCCAAGCGGCTGATCGACGAGACCTCGCTTCCGATGGCGGAGATCGCATTTGCCGCGGGCTTCTCCAGTGTGCGGCGCTTCAACGACGCCATGCGGCGAGCCTACGCACGCCCACCCCGGGAGCTGCGCCGCCACAAGGCTCCGAAGCACGCCGGGGCGGAGGGCCTGGTGCTGCACCTCGCGTACCGACCTCCGTATCCGTGGCGGGCGGTGCTCGCGTACCTGGCCATGCGCGCCACCCGCGGCGTCGAGCAGGTGACGGAGCACAGCTACCGGCGCAGCTTCCGGCTCGGCGATTCGGCGGGCTTCTTCGAGGTGCGGGCCGTGCCGGAGCGCAACGAGCTGCTCGCATCCATCCACCACGCAGGAGCCCTCGTCCTGATTCGCCTGGCCCAGCGCCTGCGCGCGATCTTCGACCTGGAGGCCGATCCGGACGAGATCGCGCGGGGGCTGGGGCGCGACCGCACCCTGCGCGGTGCGCTCCGAGCCCTGCCCGGGGTGCGCCTACCGGGCACCTGGGACGGCTTCGAGCTCGCGGTCCGCGCGATCCTGGGGCAGCAGGTGAGTGTCGCCGCGGCGACGACCATGGCCGGTCGCGTCGCGGAGGCATTCGGCGAGAAGCTCCCGGCGGATGTCGCCCCCGCCCAAGGCGGGCCGGTTCTGCTCTTCCCGGCACCCGAGGCCCTGGTCGACGCCGATCTCCGATCGCTGGGCATCATCGGCGCGAGGGAGCGGGCGATCCGCGCACTGGCGGAGGCGGTAGCTTCGGGGCGCGTCCGCCTGGAGCCGAACGCGAACCCCGCGGCCACCATCGAGCGCCTGCTCGAGCTCCCGGGCATCGGGCCCTGGACCGCGGAGTACATCGCGATGCGCGCGCTCCGCGAGCCGGACGCGTTCCCGGCCACGGATCTCGGACTGCGTCACGCGCTCGACCTCACGTCGGCGGAGCTGGCGGTGCGCGCGGAAGCGTGGAGACCCTGGCGTGCCTACGCCGCCATGCTGCTCTGGCAGCGGGGTACAACCGGAGGCTGAGCCTCCCAGTCCCGAGGATCGGGTACCGTCGCCGCCGCGAAGACGGGGGGCGCATGGACGAGGAATCTCCGTATCTGGAGGCCGTCGGCGACCTCGGGCCGGCCCTGCTCCACACGCTCGACGCGCTCGAGAAGGCACA
>JAPUKG010000006.1 GCA_027295775.1 Pseudomonadota bacterium | reverse complement strand
GGGGTCGTCGCGCGGAGGGACTCATGGCCCTGACCGGAACCATTCCGCAACCCCCAAGACATTTGCAGTACCCCCTATGCTCACCACCCAGAGTCTTGTGGTTCTGCACGGCGCCCGAATCCGCTTCAAGCCACGGCCTGCCGACGGATTAGAGGCCTCGGAGCGCGATGATCCCCACCCACCCCCAGGAGGGAACGGAGCGGTCCAGGCTGTCCTAGAGGGACCCGCTCAGCGATCGCGAGAGCCGGTCAGCGGCGTCGGTGATCACAGGGACTACGTCGCGCACCAGGCGGTCGTGGGTCAGGCGGAAGGCGGGGCCGGAGACCGAGATCGCGCATTCGAGCCCACCCGAATCGTCGTGTACCGGCGCGGCCACGCAGTGGAGGCCGACTGCGCACTCCTCGAGGTCCAGGGCGTAGCCCTGCACCGCCACGCTGCTCAGGTGCTCGAAGAACTTGTGGCGGTCGACGATGGTCGCGTCGACCCGCGGCAGCAGGGCGCCCGCGGACACCCGGCTCCGATCGTAGACCTCGCGCACCGCCGGCTCGGAGCAGGCCAGGAGCACCTTGCCAAGTGCGGTGCAGTAGGCGGGGAGCCGTCCGCCGACCCGCAACGCCGTCACCACCAGCTGTTTCGGCTGGGCACCCGCCAGGTGGGCGACGTCGAAGTCCTCGAGCACGGCCAGGTGGGCCGTTTCCCCGAGCTGCTCGACCAGCCCCTCGAGGATGGGGCCCGCGGTCCGCACCAGGTCCCGCCCGCGCGCATAAGCCTGCCCCAGCTCGAGGCAGCGCACGCCGAGCCGGTAGCGATCGGTCTTCCCGTTCTGCTCGATGTAGCCGGCTTGCTCCAGGGTGGCGAGCAACCGGAACACGTTGTTCTTGTGCAGCTCCAGGCGACGCGAGAGCTCGGCCACGCCCAGCTCGTCGTCGTGGCGGAAGGCCTCGAGCAGGCGCAGCGCGTTGGTGACCGTCTGGATCGAGTAATCGCTCTTGGGCTTGCCGCTGGCGCGGGCCCTGCCTCGTGTGCTCCGCGGTGCCGTTCCGCTCGACGCGTCTGTCATGCGCTCACCCACCGGCCGCCAGGCCCCTGGCAGCCCCTGCTACGTGGTTCAACGATTCTTGACCTTCTCCCAGTCCGCGAGGAACTGCTCCAGCCCGCGATCCGTGAGGGGGTGCGATGCCAGCTGGCGGATCACCGCGGCGGGCATGGTGACCACATGGGCGCTCATCAGCGCCGCCTGCATCACGTGTTCTGGGTGCCTCACGCTCGCGACCAGGACCTGGGTCGGAAGCTGGTAGTTCCTATAGATGGCTACGGCCTGCTCGATCAGCCGCATGCCATCTGCTGCAATGTCGTCGAGGCGCCCCACGAAGGGGGACGCGTAGGTCGCGCCGGCCTTGGCCGCCATCAGGGCCTGGGGCGCGGAGAAGATCAGCGTGCAGTTGGTCGGCACCGACTCGTCCGAGAGGCGCCGGATGGCCTTCAGTCCCTCCAGGGTCATCGGGATCTTGACCACGATGTTGTCGGCGATCCTCCGGAGCTCGAGTCCCTCCCGGACCATCCCGTCGGTATCGAGGGCGATCACCTCCGCACTGACCGGTCCCGGGACGATCTTGGTGATCTCCAGCAGGATCTCGCGCGGATCCCCCTCTTCCTTCGAGAGCAGGGTGGGATTGGTGGTGACGCCGTCCAGCAGACCCAGCGCGGCGGCCTCTCGGATCTCGGCGAGGCTCGCCGTATCGATGAAGAACTTCATGACTGGCACACCGAGGAATGAGGGTTCTTCCCGTCGATAAACGCCGACTAAACCGTGTGGAAAGAACCGATCTGATCTTCGACGTTTCGTTTTATCAGGCTGCCTTCGAGTGTCAAGAAAGGAAAGCGATTTGATGACATCATGCACGCGAAGTTGTCTCCGAGGTGGTCCCAAATCGACCGTTCCGAAAGGCAATTCCGTCGACACGGAGGTCCGAAATTTTTTGCCGTCGACGGTGGATCAGTCGCGTTCCGCGTCGGAGACCGCCTCGCCCTGCGCACGACCTGCTCGCGCGACCGCTTCCTCGGAGAGAAGCTCGACAATGAGGGCGGCGACCCCCACGACGATGAATGTGTCCGCGAGGTTGAAGTCGGGCCAGTCGTAACCCCCCCAGAGCCGGAAGTGCAGGTAGTCGACGACTTCCCCGCGCATCGCCCGGTCGATGAAGTTGCTGAACGCGCCAGCCCCGATCAGCGCCAGGAAGCACGACGTCGCCCGGTCCCCCGGGGCCAACCGTCGGTACAAGGACGCGATCACGAGGGCGGCGACCAGGGAGACGACGGCGAAGCCGAGCAGCCGCCACTCCTCCGACGCGCTGGTGAACAGCCCGAAGGCCGCGCCGGGGTTCCGTACATGGGTGAGGTAGAAGAAGGAATCGAGCACCGGGAGACGCGCGCCATAGGGGACGCGGCGCTCGATCGCGAGCTTGGCGAGCTGGTCCGCGGGGAGCGCGACGAGCAACGTGAGCATGAACGTGCGCAGCTTGCCGGACATGATCAGCGCAGCTCCTCGGCACTCAGATGACCGTCGCTCCAGACCACGGGCGCCCGAACGCGGGCCTCTTCGAGCAGGGTCACTCCCTGGTCGATCCGGCCGCTGGCGTAGTAGGCCTGTCCGCGGAGCCCGATCAGGTGGACCTCGACCCCTGGGGAGAGATCCCCGTGGGCGCTGAGCAGTGCCTCCACCCGGTCCAGGAAGGGAAGCGCGCGGTCGGGCTGAGTTCCATCGACTTCGTGCCGCGCCAGCGCGAGGTAGGCATACGGGTTGGTCGGGTCCACCTGGATGGCGCGGTCGTAGCTCCCCCGGGCACGGCGTGCGTCATCAACCGCGTCGGCGTCCAGTCCCTCGAGCACGAGCTGGAGGGAGGCGCGGCGCGGCGCGTCGCCCTCGCCGCGGACGTCGGTCAGCCGCAAAGGGCGCTCGCCGAAGCGCCAGCCGAGCTGGGCGCAGCCAACCAGCAGGCAGACCGCGATCCCGAGGCAGACCCCCTGCGCCGTTCGAGCGCCTCTCAAAGCAGATCCCGCAGCCAGCCGATGACGCGACCCGGCCCGCCAACGTCCCGCGGACAGGTCTCGTCGGGCTCGGTGTGGTGCAGGAAGAACTCGGGGCGACGCTCCGGACAGCCCGCGAGCGCCAGTGCGCCCGAGGAGGGCTCGATGTCCACGCGCGTTACCTCCGCCGGCGGCAGGAAGGCGCCGCGAATCTCGGTCCCCAGCGCCTCGCGCACGAAGCGCACCCAGATGGGGAGCGCCAGGTGGCTGCTCTGCACTCCGATGCTCCGGGGCTTGTCGAAGCCCACCCAGACTACCGCCACCAGCTCCGGCGTGAAGCCCACGAACCACAGGTCGTACTCGTCGTCGGTGGTGCCGGTCTTCCCCGCGATGGGCCCGGTGAGGCCCATGGCGCGGACGCGCACTGCGGTGCCGCGCTCCACCACGCCCTCCAGGAGTGACGTGGCCAGATAGGCCGTGCCCGCGTCGAGCACCCGCTGGAAGCGCAGGGTCCGGCGCTCCAGGGTCTCGCCCTCGCCGTTGACCAGATCCTCGAAGGTGTGAGCGGTGGTGCGGACACCGCCGTTCGCCAGGGTGGCGTAGGCCTGCGCCACCTCGAAAGGCGAGACCTCCGCGGTGCCCAGGGCCAAGCTCGGCACCTCGGGCAAATCGCTGGTGATGCCGAGGCGCGCCGCCACCTCTACCACCCGTTCGATCCCCACCTCTTGTCCCAGCCGCGCCGCCGGCACGTTGAGGGAGCGCTCCACCGCCTCGCGCACGCTCACGCGCCCGCGGAACTCGTGATCGTAGTTCTGGGGCTGCCAGGTGCCCTGGGGTGTCTCTAGCGCGTAGGGCGAGTCGTCCAGAAAGCTCGCCAGCGTGATGGAGGGCCCGCCGCGATCGGGCTCGAGGGCGGCGATGTACACGAAGGGCTTGAAGACGCTGCCGGCCTGGCGGCGCGCCTGGGTGCAGCGGTCGAACTGCGACAGCCCGTAGTCGCGTCCGCCAACCAGCGCGAGGACCTCACCGGTCTGAGGCCGCAACGCCACGAGACAACCCTGGAGCCGGTCTCCCCCGGGCGTGACCAGCTCCGGGTGAGTCAGCTCGGCCTCGACCAGCCCCTGCACCAGGGCTTCGGTGGCGGCGCGCTGGAGGCGCAGATCGAGTGTGGAGTAGATGCGCACGCCCTCGCTGGCCAGAAGCTCCGGGGCGTACACCGTCGGGAGCTGCCGGCGCAGCATGTCGAGGAAGTAGCGCGCCTGACCGAGGTCCCGGGTGATCGCGGCCACGCGCAGCGGCTCGTCCCGCTCCTGCAGATAGGTGGAGTCGCTGATGCGCCCCTGCCTGCGCATCAGTGCCAACACCAGGTTGCGTCGATCGATGGCGAGCTCCGCGTCGCGGTGAGGCGAGATCCGGTTGGGACTCTGGATGATCGCGGCGAGCAGCGCCGACTCGCCGACCGTCAGATCCTCCACCGACTTGCCAAAGTAGAGACGGGTGGCCTCGCCCACGCCGTGGATGGCGGTGGCACCGCGCTGGCCCAGGTAGATCTCGTTGAGATAGCTCTCGAGGATGGCCTCCTTGTCGTACCGGGCCTCGACCAGGAGGGCCATCACCGCCTCCTGGAGCTTGCGGGACAGGGTGCGCTCCGGAGTCAGGAAGAAGTTCTTGACCAGCTGCTGGGTCAGGGTGCTCCCGCCCTGGCGGATGCTGCCGGCTCGCAGGTTGGCGAGCATGGCGCCCAGGATGCGGCGCAGGTCGACACCGTGGTGGGTCTCGAAGCGCTGGTCCTCCACCGACAGGACCGCGTGGATCAAGTGCGGCGGCACCTCCGAGAGATGGATCAGATCGCGCTGCTCGCGGTCGGGCCCGTAGTAGGCTCCCACCAGCTCGGGCTCGAGCAGCACCGCCCCCACCTCGCGACCTCCCGGAAGCTCGACGATCCGCTCGATGGTGTCGCTCGAGAGTGCCATCACGATGTCCCGCGCCGGCTCGGGGCGGGAGGGGTGATCGAAGGCCCGGAGATGCACGCGGACGCGGCCGCGCCCCCAGTGGAGGGAGCCCACCGGCATGTCGCTCCCGGCCGGGTGATCGCGGTAGCCGAGGCGCACGAGGGTCTGACGCAGGTCGATGCGTCGCCAGTCGAGACCCGGATACAGGATCGTGGGAGCCGAGAGGACCCGGGACGGCACCCGGAACTGCCGGCCCTCGAAGCGCGACACCACGATGCGATCGAGCCGCACCACCCAGCTCGCCACCGCGAAGCCACCCACGAAGGCGAGGGCGGCGGCGACCCGGCCGGCGCGGCGCACGCGCTCGGGTGTGAGCCAACCCGGGCGTCGGCTGCGGGGACGGCTACGCGGACTGGCCGTGCGCTTGCGCGCCGTCGCCTTCTTCCCGCCCGACTTCTTCGCCCTGCCCGACCTGGCGCCCGCCAGCGTTCCTCTCCCCCGGGGCCGCTGCCCCGCCCGAAGGCTAGCCTAGCCGTCGCTCGTCTCACCCGAGCAGACCGAAAACCCGCGAAGCTTGTGAAGGCCGAGCGGAACCGCGAGATTACCCGCCATGACGGACCGCCGATCCAGGACCAAGCCGTGGGGCGGGCGCTTCCGCGAACGCACCGACCCCGCCGTCGAACGCTTCACCGCCTCGGTCCACTTCGACCGGGCGCTTGCGCGCCACGACATCCGCGGCTCCATCGCTCACGCCCGCATGCTCGGGCGCACGGGCCTGGTCCCGGCCGACGACGTGGCGGCCCTCGTCTCCGGTCTCGAGACCATTGAGAGTGAGATCGAGCGGGGAGAGTTCCCGTTCGACCCCGCCCTGGAAGACATCCACATGAACATCGAGGCCCGGCTCGGCCAGCTGGTCGGGCCCGCCGCGGGCCGGCTGCACACGGGCCGCAGCCGAAACGACCAGGTGGCCACGGACCTGGCGCTGTTCCTGCGCGAGACCAGCACGGCCGCCCGGCGCGGGCTGGTGGAGCTCCGACAGGTGCTGCTGGAGCGGGCAACCGAGCATCTGGACACGGTCCTGCCGGGCTACACCCATCTACAGCGGGCTCAGCCCGTGCGGCTGGCCCACCACTGGCTGGCCTTCGTGGAGATGCTCGGGCGCGACGCGGATCGGCTGGGCGATCTGCGGGCGCGGCTGGCGGCGTGCCCCCTGGGCTCGGGCGCACTGGCCGGCTCCACCCTTCCGCTGGACTGCGAGGACACGGCCCGGGGGCTCGGCTTCGACGCACCGGCCGCCAACAGTATGGACGCGGTGGCGTCCCGGGACGGTGCCCTCGAGTTCCTGGCCGCGGTGGCGATCTGCATGGTCCACCTCTCGCGGCTGGCGGAGGAGCTGGTGATCTGGTCGAGCGCCGAGTTCGGCTTCGTCGAGCTGGCCGATGCGTTCTCCACGGGATCGAGCTTGATGCCCCAGAAGAAGAACCCGGACGTGCCCGAGCTGGTGCGCGGCAAGGCGGGCCGGGCGGTGGGCAACCTGGTGACCCTGCTCACCGTGGTGAAGGGCCTGCCCCTCACCTACAACCGCGACCTGCAGGAGGACAAGGAGCCGGTCTTTGACTCGGCCCGGACCCTGCGCGA
Source organism: Pseudomonadota bacterium (assembly GCA_027295775.1). Lineage (GTDB taxonomy): Bacteria > Myxococcota_A > UBA9160 > UBA9160 > UBA4427 > JAPUKG01. Next base: position 12,193 of record JAPUKG010000006.1, on the reverse strand, counting down.
GTGCCTCGAGGTGACCGCGGGCGCCATGGCGACCCTGCGCGTGGACACCGAGCGCATGCGACAGGCGGCGGACGACTCGCTGCTGCTGGCGACCGACCTGGCCGAGGCGCTGGTTCGGGAGGGCGTTCCATTCCGCGAGGCGCACGACGCGGTGGGGCGCACCGTCGCCCACTGCGCGGAGAAGGACGTAGACCTGCGCTCGCTCACCCGCGAGGACCTGGCCGCCTTCCACCCCTCCTTCCCTGCGGACGCGGCCGAGCTACTCGATCTGGAGCGCAGCCTGGAGGCGCGCGGCGGGCCCGGGGGAACCTCGCGTGCGGCTGTCTCCGCCGCGCTCGATCGCGTGCGCGCGGCGCTCGACGCAGAGGCCACCGCGCTCGACGCGGAAGAGGCCGCGCTCGACGTGGGGAACGAGTCGTGATGCGCAGGCACCGGCGCTGGAGCCGGGCGCTCGCTCTGTGCGCGACCCTGTGGCTGGCGACGGCCTGCGGTCGCTACGGGGCTCCGGAGCGCCGCCAGCCCAGCCCAGCGGGTGCGCGGGCCGAGGCCGAGATGGAGCGGCTGGAAGAAGAGCGAGAAACGCAGCGATGACGACGCCGGGATCGCAGGCTTTCGCCCGACGAGACGGGCAGCTCTTCGTCGACGACGTCGCCGTGGAGGTGATCGCCCGTGACGCGGGGACACCGCTCTACGTGTACAGCGCGACGGCTCTGGCGGCGGCCTATGACGCACTCGACCGGGCCTTTGCCGCGGTGCCCCATACCATCTGCTACTCGATCAAGTCGAACATGAACCTGGCGGTGGTAGCCACCCTGGTCCGGCGCGGGGCCGGCGTCGACGTCACCTCCGCCGGCGAGCTGTTCCGAGCCCTGCGAGCCGGCGCCGACCCGCAGCGGATCGTCTACTCGGGCGTCGGCAAGAGGGACGACGAGATCGACGCCGCCCTGGCCGCGGGCATCCGCATGTTCAACGTGGAGTCCCGGGCGGAGCTGCGCCGCATCGACGCGGTGGCCGGTCAGCGGGGCGCCTGTGCGCCGGTGACCTTTCGCGTCAATCCCGATGTCGACCCCAAGACGCACCCGTACATCTCGACTGGCCTGCGCACCTCGAAGTTCGGCATTCCGATCGCGGAAGCGCTGGATGCGTACGCCGAGGCCAAGACCCTGGCCAACATCGATGTGGTCGGCGTGGACTGCCACATCGGGTCCCAGATCGTCGACCTCCAGCCCTTCTCCGACGCCCTGGCCCGGGTGCGGTCCCTGGTGGGGGACCTGCGCAACGCGGGCCACCGCATCGACTGGATCGACGTGGGCGGCGGGCTCGGCGTCACCTACGCCGAGGAGGTGCCACCCTCGGCCGACGAGTACGCCGCGGCGGTCCAGGCCCAGGTGGGCGACCTGGACGCCGAGATCGTGATCGAGCCGGGCCGCTCGATCGCGGCCGACGCGGGCATCTTCGTGACCCGCGTCCTCTACACCAAGACCAACGGGGAAAAGCACTTCGTGATCGTCGACGGGGCCATGAACGATCTGATCCGCCCGGCGCTCTACGGGGCGTACCAGCGGATCGAGCCGGTCGGCCTCTCCAAAGGTGCCGTGCTCCGGTGCGACATCGTGGGCGCGGTCTGCGAGTCCGGGGACTTCCTGGCCAAGGACCGCTCCTTCCCCGCGGTGGAGACGGGCGACCTGCTGGCGGTGCGCTCGGCGGGCGCGTACGGTTTTTCGATGGCGTCCAACTACAACGCCCGGCCCCGGGCCGCGGAGGTGCTGGTGCGGGGCGAGCGCTTCGCGGTGGTCCGCGAGCGCGAGAGCCTGGAAGATCTGGTGCGGGGCGAGTCGATCCCCGAGGACCTGCTGGAATGAGACGCACCCTCCCGTTCACCAAGATGCACGGCGCCGGGAACGACTTCGTGGTGCTCGACGGGATCGCCAACCCGCTGCCCCTCGACCTCGAGCCCATCGCCCGGGTGGTCGCCGACCGCCACTTCGGGATCGGCGCGGACCAGATCCTGGTCCTGCGCCCGGCTCGCAGCCGCGAAGGCGACGCCGAGTTCCGCATGGACATCTACAACCAGAGCGGCGAAGAGGTGGAGATGTGCGGCAACGGCATCCGCGCCTTCTTCAAGTTCCTGCGAGATCGCGGCTACACCCAGGCGGACGAGATCGGGGTCGAGACCCTGGGCGGCGTGGTGCGGCCCCGCTGGGTGGGCCCGGACCGGGTGCAGGTCGACATGGGTCGGCCGGTGCTGGCGCCGACCAAGATCCCCACCCGCCTGGGCTCGGGCGAGGGACCCGTCCTGGACGTCCCCCTCGACCTACCCGGCGGCGAGCAGCTGATCGTGTCCTCGGTCTCCATGGGCAATCCCCACGCGGTCATCGAGGTGGCGGACGTGGAGGGCGCCCCGCTCGAGCGACTGGGGGCCGCGGTAGAGACCCACCCGGCCTTCCCCAACCGGGTCAACGTCGAGCTGATCCGCGTCATCGATCGCACCCGGATCCGGCAGCGCACCTGGGAGCGCGGCGTGGGCGAGACCCTCGCCTGCGGCAGTGGGGCATGCGCGGTGGGGGTCACGGCGATGCTGCGCGGCGTGGTCGATGCGGCGATCTCCGTCGAGCTGCCCGGCGGCGTGCTCGAGATCGCGTGGCAGGGCGAGGGCCATGCCGTGTTCATGACCGGGCCCGCGGCCGAGGTCTTCACGGGCGAGATCCCGTTTCCGGGGGAGTGAGCCATGTTCGAAGGTGTGCTGACGGCGCTGGTGACTCCGTTCTCGAATGACGCGGTGGACGAGAAGGCGCTGAGCGATCTGGTCGAGACCCAGATCGCCGCGGGCGTGGACGGACTGGTTCCGTGCGGCTCCACCGGAGAGTCGGCCACCCTCTCCCACGCGGAGCACCAGCGCGTGGTCGAGATCGTCGTCGAGGCCGCGCGCGGGCGCGTGCCGGTGGTGGCGGGAACGGGCTCGAACAACACGCGGGAGGCCATCGCCCTCACGCTCCACGCCCGGGAGGCCGGCGCGGACGGGGCACTCCTGATCTCCCCGTACTACAACAAGCCCACCCAGGAAGGCATCGTGGCCCACTTCGAGGCCGTCGCCAGCGAGGCCGCGCTGCCGCTGATCGTCTACAACATCCAGGGCCGGACCGCGTCGAACATCCTGGCCGAGACCATGGCCCGGCTGGCCGAGATCGAGCACGTGGTGGGGGCGAAGGAGGCGTGCGGGGACATCGACCAGATCGCCCACGTGATCGCCCTCTGTCCGGACGAGTTCACGGTGCTCTCGGGGGACGACGCCTGGACGCTGCCGGTCCTCGCCATCGGCGGCCGCGGCGTGATCTCCACCAGCTCGAACGTCGCGCCCACAGAGGTGGGCGATCTCGTGCGGGCGTTCCGGAGCGGGGACCCGGACCGGGCCCGCGCGATCCACAGGAAGCTCCTGCCGCTCTTCGACGCGCTCTTCTGCGAGACCAATCCGATCCCGGTGAAGGCGGCGCTCGCCCTGATGGGTCGGATCGAGCCCGGGATCCGCCTGCCGCTCCTGCCGCTCAGCGAGCGCAACCGCGAGCGGCTCCAGGTGGTGCTCAAGGAAACCGGGCTCCTCTGATGACCCGGCCGCCGCTGAAAGTGCTGGTGGTCGGCGCGCTCGGCCGCATGGGCGAGTGCGTGCGTGCCGCCGTGGCCGACCATCCGGAGCTGGTGCTGAGCGCGGCCCTCGAGGCGCCCGGTCACCCCGAGCTCGGCGGCGAGATCGAGGATGGGGTGCCGGTGCGCGACGATCCCAAGGCGGCGCTCGGCGCCTGCCAGGTCGCCATCGACTTCTCGGTGCCCACCGCCACCCTCGCCGTCCTGCGCGCCGCGGCGGACGCGGGCGTCGCCTACGTCACCGGGACGACCGGCCTGTCTGCGGACGAGAAGTCCGAGCTCGCCGCACTGGCCGGGCGCATCCCGGTGATCCACGCCCCCAACTTCTCGCTCTCGGTGAACGTCCTGGCCTGGCTCACGCGGGAGGCCGCGCGCCGGCTGGGGACGGATTTCGACGCCGAGCTCTTCGAGATCCACCACGCGGCCAAGCGCGACGCGCCCAGCGGCACCGCGCTCCGGCTGGCCGAGGCGGTGGCCGCGGGCCGCGGCCCGACCCCGGAGGACCACCGGGTGCGCGAGCGCGCAGGGGCAACCGGCCCCCGGAAGCCCGGGGCGATTGGCATCCAGACGCTGCGCGGCGGCGACAGCCCCGGCGAGCACACCGTGATGTTCGTCGGCCAGGGCGAGCGTCTCGAGCTGGCCCACCGCGCCCACACCCGCGACCACTTCGCCCGCGGCGCCGCCCGCGCCGCGGTCTGGCTGGTGGGCCGGGAGCCCGGCCTCTACCCCATCGAGCAGGTGCTCGGGCTCGACTGAGCTCCGCGAAAGACTGGCGGCTCTGGTGAGCTGAAGGAGTCCCCCGTGCTCATTTCCGTCATCAACCTCTCCAAGAAGAAGAAGGACGACGAAGTTCAGGAGGTACTGCGGGGGATCAACCGGCAGATCGCACAGGACTTCGCGCCGTATTGGCACCGGACCGGAGAGCTGCGCCTCGAGGGCGCAGTCGGAAGGAAGGCCAAGCCCGAGAAGGCCAGCGAGATGCGCGGGCACGGCGTGATCTACCTGCAGGATGAGGTCGGCGACGTCGACGCGCTCGGCTACCACGACGTCAACCTGCGCGGAATCCCCTACGGATTCGTCTTCCTCGATCTTTGCGAGGAGCTCGGGGAGGAGTGGACCGTCACCCTCTCCCACGAGGCGCTCGAGCTGGTGATGGATCCAGAGGCGAACCTCCTCGTCACCGGCCCCCATCCGGACGACTCGAGTCGACAGGTCTACCACTGGTACGAGATGTGCGACGCAGTTCAGGACCAGACCTACAAGATCGACGGGATCGAGGTCTCCAACTTCGTCCTCCCGCTCTACTTCACCGAGAGCAACGAGAAGGGCAGTCGCAACGACTTCTTGGGCCTGCTCAACGGCGGATCGGGGGTCCCCTCGTTCGGTGTGGCACCCGGTGGCTATGTCGGCTTCTTCGATCCGGAGACGGGCGACCACGAGACGTTCCTCTCCCCGAACGACACCCGAGCCCAGCACCGCATGGCCGTGAAGAACCGGGCGGGCTGGGCCCGCCGCGGAACTCGCCACCAGGGAGAGGTGACGAGCGAGTTGGTGCGCCGCCTGGTGACGGGCTGCGCGGCCGGCGAGCCGTTGCCGGGACCGTGGTTCGAGGGCTTTGACATCGACGTTCGCGCGCGCGACGGAGAGGTCCCGCTGGAGCACCTGGAGGCCGCCGCGGCCGCGGCGCTCGGTGCCGACTGGGCCGACTCCTGGACCCCGTACGAAAGTGCGTTGACGCCCAACGAGGGCCTCCTGTTCGAGTACGAGCTCGTACCGAACAAGGGGGTCTCGATCGGCAGCGCACGAGCCTGGGAGCTCTCCCATGAGCTGAAGGCGCAGCCCCACATCGCCCAGGTCGAGCCGAGCTTCGTCTATCTCACCAGCGACCTCGACGCGCTCGAGGAGCGCGGAAGCCCGCGCCGAGCGAGCGTGGGCCGCTCCCATGACCTGCCCGAGAGCGTGGATCCCGGTTGGTGTCGCGAAGCCATGAACCTCGAAGCCGCCTGGGTGATCTCGAAGGGAAGGGGCGTGCTGATCGGACATCCCGACACGGGCTGGATCCGCCACCCGGAGGTCGAAGATGTGGATAACGGCGGACCCATGCGCACCGACCTGGGGTACGACTTCGTCAACGACGACGACGACCCGCGCGCAGAGTTGGACACGGACGACATCCTGCCGGGCGGCCCGAACCACGGGACCGCGACGGCCAGCGTGATTGCTAGCCCTCGCGGATCCCAGGGCATCGGGAACAAGGAGTTCGTCGTCGGCGCTGCACCGGAAGCCCAGATCGTATCGCTGCTCGTGTCGAATAGCGTGGTCCACTTCTCGATGCGACGTGTCCGCAAGGCGATCGAGTATGCGGTCGCCAACGGTTGCCAGGTGATCTCCATGAGCCTGGGTGGCCCCTTCCCGAGCCGGAGGTTGAAGAAGACGGTGCGGCGTGCGGTCGACAAGGGCGTCATCCTGATCGCCGCGGCGGGGAACCGCCTTCCGTTCCGAGTCGTCGTATTCCCGGCTCGGTACTCCGACGTCGTGGCAGTGGCGGCTTCCAACGCGGTCGATCACCCGTGGGACGGCTCGTCCCGGGGCGACACCGTCGACATCACAGCGCCAGGCGAGTCGGTCTGGCGCGCGCTAGTCAAGGACCAGGGCAGCAGCCAGCGCATGGTCAGCGAGCGAAGCTCGGGCACCTCCTACGCCACGGCTCACGTGGCGGGCGTGTGCGCCCTGTGGATCGCCCACCACGGCTTCGCGAAGTTGCGTCGTGACTACGGGGGACGCATGAGCGAGGTCTTCCGCGAGATTCTGCGCGTGACAGCGCGGCGTGTGGACGGCCTCGAAGAGAAGGACTTCGTCGGCATCATCGACGCCGAGCGCATCTTGAAGGAGCCGCTTCCGCGGTTGGGAGCCCGAAGGGGAAGGCTGGCTGCGCGCACTCGCGCCGAAGACGATTCTCTCGAGCCCTTCCGGGCACTGCTCCCGGGCTGGAGCGACGCGCACCTGCGCCGGGCGCTGCGGAGCCTGCTGGGCGTGAGCGCGCGCGGGCTGGAGCCGGAGATCAGCCGCCTGGGCCCGGAGATCGCGTTCCAGCTGGCGACGGACCAGCGCCTGTTGCGCGATTTCGACGCCCAGTGTCGGGGGATGGTCCGAGGGACTCGCGGCATGCGGGCCTCGTCAACGGGCCGCAACATCCAGAGTCTTCGGCGGCGCCTGCGGAAGATCTCTACATCGGACACGCTGCGGAAGGCACTCGGCCAGCGAACCGCGGAACCGCGCCGTCGGCCCCATTGACATAGCCCCGCCGGCTCGCCCCGACGGGCCCTGTGAAGCGACCGGGCTTGCCCGGATCAGACGTCGTAGTACAGCTCGAACTCGTGCGGGTGGGGCCGGATACGGACCGGGTCCACCTCATTCTCGCGCTTGTACTCGATCCAGGTCGAGATGGCGTCCTCTGTGAACACGCCCCCGGTGAGCAGGAAGTCGTGGTCGGCCTCGAGCTCGTCGAGCGACTCCTCCAGGGAGTGCGGCATCTGCGCCACGTCCGAGAGCTCCTCGGCGCTGAGCGAGTAGATGTCCTTGTCGAGCGGCTCGCCCGGATCGATCTTGTTCTCGATGCCGTCGAGCCCCGCCATCAGCATGGCCGCGAAGGTCAGGTACGGGTTGCACGCCGGGTCCGGGTAGCGGACCTCGATGCGCTTGGCCTTCGGGCTGGCCGAGTACATGGGGATGCGGCACGAGGCGGAGCGGTTCCGCGTCGAGATCGCCAGGGTGGTCGGCGCCTCGAAGCCCGGCACCAGCCTCTTGTAGGAATTGGTGGTGGGGTTCGAGAAGGCCGCGAGCGCCCGCGAGTGCTTCAGGATGCCGCCCGTGTAGTGCAGGCCCAGCGGCGAGAAGCCGCCGTATCCGTCGCCGGCGAAGAGGGGCTTCCCGTCCTTCCAGATGGACTGGTGGATGTGCATGCCCGAGCCGTTGTCGTCGAAGAGGGGCTTGGGCATGAAGGTCGCCGTCATGCCCGCCTGCTTCGCCACGTTCTTGACCACGTACTTGTAGAGCAGGAGCTGGTCGGCCATCTGCACCAGGGTCGTGAACCTCATGTCGATCTCGGCCTGGCCCGCAGTGCCCACCTCGTGGTGGTGGGCTTCGATCGCGATCCCGAGCTTCTGCATCTGCAGCACCATCTCGGAGCGCAGATCCTGCAGGCTGTCCATGGGCGGGACCGGGAAGTAGCCCTCCTTGTGGCGGGGCTTGTTGGCCAGGTTGCCGCCGGGCTCGTCGCGATCCGAGTTCCAGATGCCCTCGACCGAGTCGATCTCGTAGAAGCCGCGGTTGGCGCTGGTGCCGAAGCGCGCCGAGCCCAGGATGAAGAACTCGGCCTCGGGGCCGAAGTAGGCCGTGTCGCCGATGCCGGTCTGGCGCAGGTGGTTCTCGGCCTTGGTGGCGATCCAGCGCGGGTCGCGCGAATAGCGCTCCTTCGTGATGGGGTCGACGATGTCGCAGACCATCACGAGGGTCTGATGCTGGAAGAACGGGTCGATGAACGCCGAGTCCGGGTCCGGGACCATCAGCATGTCGCTCTCGTGGATCGCCTGCCAGCCGCGGATCGACGATCCGTCGAAGCCGAGGCCGTCCTCGAACACGCTCTCGTCGATCTCGCTGATGGGGAACGAGCAGTGCTGCCACGTGCCCGGCCAGTCCGTGAAGCGGAGGTCCACGATCTCGACGTTGTTCTTCTTCGCTAGCTCCAGAGCCTGCTTGGCGGTCATCGGTCCTTCCTTGCTCCGGGAGACCCGGGGGGTGGGGGGTTCAGACTGCCTCCGCTCCGCGTTCCCCCGTGCGGATCCGGATCACCTCGTCCAGCGAGAGCACGAAGATCTTGCCGTCACCGATCCGGCCGGTGTTGGCCGACTCGACGATCGCCTGAATCACCTTGTCGACCATCTCGTCGCTGACCACGATCTCGAGCTTGATCTTCGGGAGGAAGTCCACGACGTACTCGGCGCCGCGGTAGAGCTCGGTGTGTCCCTTCTGCCGGCCGAATCCCTTTACCTCGGTGACGGTGAGCCCCTGGACCCCGATGGTGTGAAGGGCCTCCTTGACCTCGTCGAGCTTGAAGGGCTTGATGATCGCTTCGACCTTCTTCATCTCACGTCCCCTTCGGCCTCCGGCGCGGTGCCCGGGGCCGGCTGCGTCCTGGCGGACTGACCTGCCGTGTTGCATCCGGCCCAGCCGGGCAACTCCCGAGCCGCCCGACTCTATCACGTCCCGCCCCCCTGGGACGCCCTACAGAAGAACGGCAACGAGTCGAACTAGCAATGCGCATGCCGAGATTCGGCGCCGGCAGGGCACGGCCCGCGGGAAGTGAGTGGGAATCTGCTCAGGATGTGTGCAAGGGTGCTCACCTGTTGGGCAGCGCCACGCGGCCCAGCCTCTCGAACTCCGTTCTGGGCGCTCGAGACCCGGCACTCGGATTGCAACCGGTATGGGGCGATGGCGACGAGCGGAAATCTTCTGGCGGCGGTCGACACCGTCGGGGATGCACATCACCCCGCGGACAAGGAGACCTCCGAGACCGAGCTCCAGCGCTTCCTTCGCTACGCGACGGAAGTGGAGCGGGCGCAGCCCCTGTCGCTGCGGGCCTGGCTCAACCTGGCCGAGTCCTGGCGCATCACCCGCACGCTGAGGGAGTGCGGCGGCAACCGCTCCGCCGCCGCCCGCGCCCTCGGCATCGGCCGGCGCACCCTCTACGCGAAGATGGACAAGCTGGGGATCGCACCGAGGTGGGCGGTAGAGCCGAAGGACCCGCCGAGCTTCTGAACTTCAGCAGGCCGGGCTCCACAGCCCGCGCTCGTCCAAGTAGGCGAGGGTCCGCGGACACAGATCCGCTTGGCCGGCGGCGCGGGCCCGCTCCAGCAGGGCGAGATCGGCCGCGGTGTCGATGTCGAAGCCGGGCTCGAGCAGCGTGGCTCGCAGACCCATGGCCTCGGCGGCGGCCAGGGTGTCGTCGAGCACGCTCTCCGTGCTCATGGCGTGATCGAACAGGCCCGGCCTCGGCCGGCACAGTCCCACCAGGTTGTAGCCGCCATCCGCATCGGGACAGAGGACGACATCGCTCTCGCGAAGCGCGCGGAGAGCGTCCTCGACGCAGGCCTGGGACAGGACCGGACTGTCGCTGCCGCGCAGCAGGATGGGGCTCGCCCCCGAGGCCGCCACCTCGGCGGCGGCCCAGTCCATCCGCTGCGAGAGGTCGCGGCCCCGCTGGGCGATGATGCGGTACACGCCCGGCGTGCGGGGCAGTACGTCGCGAACGCCGTCCGCGGGGTAGATCGCGACCAGCGGATCGAGCCCGAGCGCCGCGGCGAAGTCCGCGGTGGCTTCGAGCACGTCGTCGAGCATGTGTTCGTAGAGGCTGGCCGCCTGCTCCGAGGTGAGCGGCGGGCACATGCGCGTCTTCACCAGACCCGCGCGCGGCGCCTTGGCGAACACCACGATGGCCCCCTGTTTGGCCACGCCGGTCACGCGGGCGGACCCGCGCCACCCGGGCGCGCGCCCGGGCCGGCGAAGGGCAGGGCTGTCACCCGCACGACGCGGCCCTCGGCGGCCAGCTCCGTTCCGGCTTCGGCGTGTGCGCGCCGCACAAAGCCGAGCCCGATGGCGCCGGCCCCGGGCGACATGCACGAGCTGGTGACCTCGCCGCTGCGCCGGCCCCCGATCTCGAGCGCGCTGCCGACCGGGGCGGGCGATCCATCCGGAAAGCGCAGGCCCACGAGCAGGTGGTTCACCTGCCCGCGCGAGCGCAGCCGGGCGACGATCTCCTGACCCGTGTAGCAGCCCTTGGTCGTGGAGATCGCGGCCTCGAGTCGCGCCTCGTCGGGGAGCACGTCGTCGGAGAGCTCGGCGCCGAGCCGCGGGATTCCCGCCTCGACCCGCAGGATCTCGAGGACCGCCTCGGAGGTGCGGCGAAGCGCCCCGGGTTCGGCCGCCTCTTCGAGGCACGCGGCCACCGCGTCGCCGCCGCCGGTCGGGGCGAGGATCTGGTAGGCGGTCTCGCCGGACCAGCCAAACGCCGCCACCACGGCGTCCACGCCGCCGATCCGCAGGTCGGCACACGCGGCCGGAGCCAGGTCGGGACACGCGGCCGGAGCGTCCGCGGCGGCCGCGAGGATCGCGCGGGCCGCGGGCCCTTCGAGCCCCAGCCGATCGGTGTCCGCCGAGCGATCGGCGAGCTCCACGTCGTCGGCCACGATGAACTTCTCCAGGGTGGAGGTGATCTCGGAGACGACGTCCCGGGACAACTCGAGCCAGTACGCCTCGGGCCGCAACAGCACGTGGAGGTCCGTCACGATGCGCCCCTTGCGCGAGAGCAGGGTGGCGTAGCAGCCCGAGCGCGCCGGACCGGGCTCGAGAGCCTCGACGTCGTTCGACACCATGCCGTTCAGCCAGCGCACCCGGTCGCCGCCCGTGATCTCGAGGAGCCCCCGGGTCTCCATGGCAAACAGTCCGGCGCCGCGGCGCACGGCCAGCGCGTCGTCCGCGTCGCTCACCGGGCCTCCCGCTGCTCGGGCGGGGGCAAGGGGAGCGGACCATGCAGGGCCTCGGCCCGCGCGGTCTGGGCCTTGCTCCACTCGTCCCAGCGCGTCCGCGCTGCGTCGTACTCCTCCTCTTTGTCGATGTCCATGGCACAGCCTCCCACGTCGGTGGTGATGAACCGGAAGCGGGTCCCGAGCAGGCGACTCACGGCGAGCTCCACCTTCGGCATGGGGACGAACCTGCGCAGCCAGTTCGCGACGCCGACCCAGCCGCGCCGGTCGGCCACGCTGGCCAGGTGCATGAGGCTGTAGAGGCGCATGGTCATCGGCCCCACCCGACCGGTGAGGATCATCCGGAACGCCAGGGAGATCATGTTCCAGACCTGCAGCTGGGCGCGGTGCTCGTAGACGTCCTCGATGTGCTCGCGGTGGGCCAGCGAGGCGGGCCGCACGAGGTGAAGGTTGTTCTGGCGCAGCTTGGCCTCACGAAGGTGGAAGTACGCCACCTCGATCCCTGGCTCGCCGGGCGCCGCGGGCCGGAACGCCTCCAGGCTCTGAGCGGTGACCAGGCCGCAGCCGTAGTTGCAGTCCGCCGCCAGTGTGCGCTCGATGAAGACGGAGATCTCCTGGGGCGTGGCGAACGGGAGATCGCCCGAGACATAGAGGACGAAGCGATCCAGGTCCGCCTCCTCCGGATCGCGGCCCTGGCCGGGATCGCCGGACAGCACCCGGCGAAACGCCTCCCAGGAGTTCTCGAGCAGGTTCCGCAGCTGCGGCACGATGTACAGGGGCTTCACGATCTCGGCGGCCACGTCGTCGCGCCCCAGCTCGGCAGCCAGCCGATCCGCGTCCCCCACCACCCAGACCTCGGAGACCTCGGGCACGCGCTGGAGGGTCGCGACCACCTGCGCCACCAGGGTCCGGCCCCCGAGCTCGAGGTACACCTTGCTCTCGCCGTAGACCCGCTTGGCGGCGTGTCCGTCGCCGGCGGTGACGATCGCGGGAAACGACACGGCGGGCCTACC
>JAPUKG010000059.1 GCA_027295775.1 Pseudomonadota bacterium | reverse complement strand
GCTCGCGCAGAAGCGACAGCCGCCCGGGTGGGTTTCCGATCACAGCGTCGCCCACGACGAGCATCTTGCGCGCTGGGTCGTGAAGCGCGATCTCCCCGGGCGACTTGCCGGGCACGCCCACCACGGCGAAGGGCCCCACACGCTCCCCCCCTTGCAGCTCGACATCGATCGCGGTGCCCTGGTCCCGGGCGTAGGCCGCATCCGCCGGGTGGATGGCGACCCGGGCGCCCGTGCGCTCGCGCACCCGGTTCGCGGCGCGGGTGTGGTTGCGATTGGTGATGAGAATCTGCGCGACCCCCTCCACGGCGAGCCGATCGAGCACCTCCTCGGTGGGATCGACGGGGTCGACGCAGAGGTTTCCCTCCGCGTTCAGGAGGAGCGTTCCGTTGAAATCGTAACCGTGGGGCTCCGAAAGGCAGGACCAGCTGAGGACGCCAGGCAGGAACTCGCGCATGGACCCAGTCTACACCGAGCTCACCGGCTGGCACATCGGGCGCACCACGTGCTGCAGGGGTCGCGTCGGCCGGGCGCCCGATCCGCGCTTGACGCCCTCTCGCACCTCCGTTTCAATCGCCCGGCGAGGGGGGTGTCGATGGCCGAGGAGCGTCCGCTCGGCGGAAGCGCGAGAGACGCGGAGGGCGAGCGGGCTCGGGTCTCGCGGGCCCACTGGCGCGACAACCTGCGGATCATGGCGCTTCTGCTGTGCGTCTGGTTCGCCGTCTCCTACCTGCTCGGGATCGTCTTCGTCGAGCCGCTGAACGCCGTGAAGATCGGGGGCATCCCGCTGGGCTTCTGGTTCGCGCAGCAGGGGGCGATCTACGTGTTCATCGTTCTCATCCTGGTCTATGCGCTGTGGATGGATCGCGTGGACCGCCGCCATGGTGTCCACGACAGGCCGGTCGAGCCCTCCGCTCCCCCGCCTCCCGCGCGGCAAGGGGAGAGCGCTTGAGCATCCAGGAGTGGACCTACGCCATCGTGGGCACGACCTTCGCGCTCTACATCGGCATTGCGATCTGGAGCCGCGTCTCGTCGACGTCCGGGTTCTACGTGGCGGGCCGTGGTGTTCCGGCCCTGGCGAACGGCATGGCCACCGGCGCCGACTGGATGAGCGCGGCCTCGTTCATCTCCATGGCGGGCCTGATCTCGTTCATGGGCTACACGGGGGCGATCTACCTGATGGGGTGGACCGGGGGCTACGTGCTGCTCGCGCTGCTCCTCGCGCCCTACCTGAGAAAGTACGGGAGCTTCACCGTCCCCGAGTTCGTGGGCGACCGCTACTACTCGCAGACCGCCCGAGTGGTGGCGGTCTTCTGCGCGATCTTCATCTCGTTCACCTACGTGGCCGGCCAGATGCGCGGCGTGGGTGTCGTCTTCTCGCGTTTCCTAGAGGTCGATGTGAACGTGGGCGTGGTGATCGGCGTGGTGCTCGTCTTCTTCTACGCCGTGATGGGCGGAATGCGCGGCATCACGTACACCCAGGTGGCGCAGTATTGCGTGCTCATCGTCGCCTACCTGGTTCCCGCCGTCGCCATCTCGTGGAAGCTCACGGGGAACCCGATTCCGCAGCTCGGCTTTGGCTCCGAGCTCGTCGAGGGCAAGCGCGCGGGAATGGTGCTGCTCGAGGCCCTCGACGCGATCCACCGCGACCTCGGCCTCCCCGAGTACACCGGCGCGTGGGTGCCGGGCAAGAAGGGGATGGTCGACGTGCTCTGCATCACCATGGCCCTGATGGTGGGTACCGCCGGCCTTCCCCACGTGCTGATCCGCTTCTACACCGTGCCCACCGCCCGCGCGGCCCGCTGGAGCGCCATGTGGGCGCTGCTGTTCATCGGCCTGCTCTATACCACGGCGCCGGCGGTGGCGGCCTTCGCGCGCGTCAACATGATCCAGACCCTCCACGAGACGCGGATCGAGGACGCGCCCGTGTGGTTCCGCAACTGGGAGAAGACGGGGCTGATCGGCTTCCACGACAAGAACGGCGACGGCCGGATTCAGTACACCGGCGACGCCGCCACGAATGAGCTCCGCGTGGACCCCGACATCATGGTCCTGGCGAACCCGGAGATCGCCGAGCTTCCCGCCTGGGTGGTGGCGCTCGTCGCGGCCGGGGCCCTCGCCGCGGCCCTCTCCACGGCCGCCGGCCTGTTGCTCGTGATCTCCGCTTCCATCTCCCACGACCTGCTCAAGTCGGTGCTCTGGCGCGACATGTCCGAGCGCGATGAGCTCCGCATGGCGCGCCTGGCCGCCGCTCTGGCCGTCGTGGTGGCGGGCATCCTCGGTATCTACCCGCCGGGCTTCGTGGCCCAGGTGGTGGCCTTCGCCTTCGGCCTCGCCGCTGCGAGCTTCTTTCCGATCCTCGTCCTCGGCATCTTCTCCCGCCGCACCACCAAGGAGGGCGCCATCGCGGGCATGCTCAGCGGCATCGGCTTCACCGCGGCCTACATCATCTGGTTTCGCTTCTTCGACACCGGCGCCGGTCCCGACGACTGGCTCTTCGGCATCAGCCCGGAGGGCATCGGCACCGTCGGCATGCTCCTCAACTTCGCCGTCACCCTCGCCGTGAGCCGCGTGACCGCCCCGCCGCCCCCCGGCGTGCAGGCCATGGTCGACGAGATCCGCCTCCCGGGAGGCCACCGCGACGAGAGCGCCTGACGCGTGAATTTCGCCGCTGTCCCACGGTGCGGGATTCATGAACTCAGCGAGGGAGCGGCGCCCTCGCCGCGGGAGGAAACGACATGGGCATCGAGATCAGCACGCTTCACGTCCGGCGAAGCAGCCTCATCCAGGCGACGCCAGAGCGCGTTTGGCGGGAGTTCACGTCGTTCGATCAGCTCGCCGCCTGGTTCGGCCTCGGCCAGCAGCTCGAGGTCTATGAGCCCGAGGTCGGCGGCCGGGTCCTGCTCAGTGTGGAGATCGGCGGTGCCAAGCGCCGCTATGGCGGCCCAATCCTGATCTTCGAGCCGGCGCGCGAGCTCACCTTCTCGAACAACTGGGAGTCGGACGGCTGGCCGGTTCCGACCCTCCTCACCCTCCGGCTCACACCGCTCTACGACGCCTGCCACGTCGAGCTCTTCCACCACGGCTTCGAACGGCTCGGCAGCAGCGCGGGCAGCGACCTCCAGGGCTACGAATCGGGCTGGGACTCCCACCACCTGGAAGCTCTCAAGACGATCGTCGAGGGATAGGCGCTCGAGTCGTAGGAACTGGAGCTAGCGCCTGTTGGAGTGGGGTGCAGTGGATCGGGGCGGAGAAGCTCCGCCCCGATCGCTGGGTTCTGGCTCGTCGGCTAGAAGCGACCTCCTCGGTCGCCACCACCGCCCCCACGGCGGTCCTGCGCCTCGTTGACGCGGATGTCGCGCCCGCCGAGGTTGCTTCCGTCGAGCGCGCGGATCGCATCGTCCGCATCGCTCGCACTCTCCATCTCCACGAACGCGAAGCCGCGCGGGCGACCCGTCTCGCGGTCGGTGATGACGTTCACCGACTCGACGGTCCCGTGGCTCCCGAAGAGGGACTCGAGGTCCTCCTGGGTGCTGGAGAAGGGGAGATTTCCGACATAGATCTTCTTGCTCACTTACTGTCTCTTCTTGTGATGCACCCCCGCCGCTTCGGCGAGGGCGCGCATCGATCGGCGCATCGCGCTCGGAACGTCCGAGTCCGACGAACGCAGCCGATCTGCGTACGGCCCGGCTCAGCGTGAGCCGGGTGAGAAGGATTTCACTTGGGGACGAGAATGATGCAGGAGTTACCGCGAAAACGTCGGCCCGAAATGGCCTTCCGGGGCCGGAACGTAGGGAACTGGCACGCGAGGGGCAACACGGCACTCCCGCTCCCGTTTCGTCTGCTACGTTGCATCACGAGCGAGGCAACGGCACCGACCGTCCGCAGACCCCGCGGCGAGGAGCCGAGCGTGTACAGCGATCCGCAACGCGACGCGGAGCCGGCGTGAACGCCGCGCCGCCGCGCGTGACGGCCGGCGGGGAGGCTGCGCATTTTCCGGGCGCGGTGCCCTGCTGCGACCACGCCTTCGACGACGCGCTGGTGTGTCGCTGCGGCGTGAGCTGGTCGACCCACCAGCAGTTGCCGGAGACGTGCCCGCTGAACGCCCGCGGGCGCAACCGGGGGCGTGGAAGCGATAGGCCCGCCCACGAGGCGCTGGACCAGAACCCGTTGGCGTAGGCGGCTCGTCCCGGCTCAATCGCCCAGGTAGCCGGGCTCCTGGGAGACGCTGCTGCGGGTCTTGGTGCGCACGGCGCGGAGTCGCAGGCGGTTGGCCTCCGCCGTCTCGGGATCCGGGGGCTGCTGGCCGAATCCCGTGTAGAGCACCTTGCGCGTCCGGGTCACCGGCGGCTGGCTCATGTGCTGGGTGCAGCTGAGGTGCACGGTCACGTCGCCGGTTCGGGTCGGCAGGTCGACGGGCTCGAGGTCGAGACCCGGCTGGACGCAGGGGGCCGGCCACACCAGTGCGCGGTGGGTTCCCGGCACCACGCGCAGCTGGCCGGACTTCTCGTCCGCTCCGGTCACCGAGATGCCGACGGTGAGCCCGCAGCACTCGTAGGAGTGGCGGCCGAGGCTGCAGTCCTTGTGCCAGGGAACGTCGGAGATGCCCTTTACCACGCCGATGGGCTTGGTCAGCGCGCCGACCCGGGTGCCCGGCTTCTTGACCTGAA
>JAPUKG010000058.1 GCA_027295775.1 Pseudomonadota bacterium | reverse complement strand
GAGGCGTTCGGGTTGTTCATCTTGAAGCCCGACTCCTGGAGCGTGTCGACGAAGTCGAGCACTGTGCCGGTGAGGTAGAGGGCGCTCTTCTCGTCCACGACGAGCCGCACGCCGCCCGCAGCGATCTCGGTGTCGCGCTCGCTGAACTGGTCGTCGAAGGCCAGCTCGTAGCGCAGACCGGAGCAGCCGCCGCCCACGACCTTCATGCGCAGGGCGTGGCTCTCGAGCTTACCTTCCTTGTCGAGAAGCTCCCGGATGCGCTCGGCAGCCGGCTCGGTGACCTCGATCAGGGCCATACTGTACTCCTGGGTCCGAATTACCTGCCTAGGATAAGCGGGTACGGGAGGCCGTCAACGGCAATCCCCCCGGGTGGATTCGGCCTCCCCGGGCTCCAGCAACAGGAAGATTTCCCGGTTCCCCTTGGGGCCCGCGAGCTGGCTGTCGGCGCGGCCCGCCTCACGGTAGCCAAGCAGAGCCGCCGCCTCGGCCACCCGGTCCACCACGGCCTCCCGGAGGGCGTCGTCGCGCACCACCCCGCCCTTCCCCACCTGCTCCCGGCCCACCTCGAACTGCGGCTTCACCATCACCAGCAGCCGCGCCGCCGGAGCGCTCCGGGAGATCGGCCCGAGCAGCAGCCGTACCGAGATGAAGGACACGTCGACGGTGACGAGCTCCGGGGTCTCCGGCAGGGCCTCGGCCGAGAGCTCGCGCGCGTTGCAGCGCTCCATCACGTGGACCCGGGGATCCTCCCGCAGACCCAACGCGAGCTGCCCATATCCCACGTCGAGCGCGATCACCGACTTCGCACCCGCCTGGAGCAGTGCGTCGGTGAAGCCACCGGTGGAGGCGCCGATATCGAGGCAGCGAAGGCCCGTCGGGTCGATGCCGAGGTCGTCGAGCGCACCCGCCAGCTTCTCCCCGCCCCGGGACGCGAAGCGCCGCAGGCTCCCGCGAAACCGCAGCACCGCCTCCGGCGCGACCCGCGTTCCGGGCTTGTCCACCGGCGTGTCGTCGACCAGCAGATCGCCCGTACGAATCAGTGCGGCGGCGCGCGTCCGTGAGTCCGCGAGACCCTCGCGGACCAGACGCTCGTCCAGGCGCTCGCCCTTCGGCCCTGTCACACGCCGCGACCGGTCGCCTTCAGGAGCCCGTACTCTCGTCGGCTCTGTCATCACTCCGCGCCGAGCCCTCGCGGGCGGTCTCCTCACCGCGCGCCGAGCCCTCGCCGGCGGTCTCCTCACTACGCGCCGAGCCGGAGAGCAGTGCGACGACGGCCTGCTCGATGCCTGCCGCGTCGAGCCCGAAACGGGCGCGCAGCTTGGCCGCGTCGCCGTGCTCGACCAGAACGTCCGGCACGGCCAGGCAGCGGATGGGAACCTGCACGTTCGCCTCCGCCAGCGCCTCGAGCACCGCCGCGCCAAAGCCGGCGCTGGCCGCGTGCTCCTCCGCGGTAACCACGACGCGACAGCGCTGCGCCAACGCCACGATCGCCGCCACGTCGAGCGGCTTGACGAAGCGCGCGTTCAGCACCGCCGTCCGAATGCCCTGAGCGGCCAGACTCGTCGCGGCCTCGAGCGCCGGGTGCACGAGGGTTCCGAGCGCGATCACCAGCGCATCGTCGCCGTCGTGGAGCAGCTCCGCGCGGCCCAGCGGCAGCGTCTTGATCTCGGGATCCAGCGGCACGCCCAGGCCCGCGCCACGCGGGAAGCGGATCGCGGCCGGTCCCTCGTGCTCGATCGCCGTGCGCAGCATGTGGCGCAGCTCGTTCTCGTCCTTCGGCGCCATCACCACGATGTTGGGCAGCGCGCGCAGGTAGGCCAGGTCGTAAAGACCCTGATGCGTGGCGCCATCCGCCCCGACGATGCCGGCGCGGTCGAGCGCGAAGGTCACATCGAGATTCTGCAAGCAGACGTCGTGGACGACCTGATCGAAGGCGCGTTGCAGGAAGGTGGAGTAGATCGCCGGCACCGGCTTCATCCCCTCGCTGGCCAGCCCAGCCGCGAACGTCACCGCGTGCTGCTCGGCGATGCCGACGTCGTAGAAGCGTTCCGGGAACACGTCCTGGAAGCGGTCGAGCCCGGTGCCGTCGGCCATCGCTGCGGTGATCGCCACGATCCGCTCGTCGTCCCTCGCGAGCTTGATCAGGGCATCCGCGAAGACGTCCTGGTACTTCGGCGGTCCCGGCTTGCCTGGCACGAAGTGGCCGGTCTCCACCTCGAACGCGCCTACGCCGTGGTAGCGGAACGGGTCCTGCTCGGCGGGCTCGTAGCCATGTCCTTTCGAGGTGATGGCGTGCACCAGCACCGGCCCTTCGCCGCCCGCCAGCATCTGCCTCACGTTCTCGAACGTCTCGAGCATCACGTCGATCCGGTTGCCCTGCACCGGCCCGACGTAGCGGAACGCGAGCGCCTCGAACAGCATGGCCGGTAGGAAGAAGGCCTTCACCGACTCCTCGGCCCGCCGTGCCCAGTGGAGCGCATCCGCGGGAAGTGTGCGCAACAGCTCCCGGACCCAGCCCTTCATGCGCCGCACCACCGGCTTCGACATCTTGCGCGAGAGGAAGGACGACAGCGCTCCGACGTTCGGGGAGATCGACATCTCGTTGTCGTTGAGCACGACCACGAGGTTCTTCTGCTGGAGATCGCCGGCGTGGTTCAGTGCCTCGAACGCCATGCCGGCGGTCATGCCGCCGTCACCGATCAGCGCGATCGCGATCTGGTCGCGTCCCTGGTGCTCCAGCGCCCGCGCAATGCCGAGTGCCGCCGAGATGGAGGTGCCCGCGTGACCCGCGCCACAGTGGTCGTAGGGCGATTCCGCCCGGCGCAGAAACTTCGCGAT
>JAPUKG010000057.1 GCA_027295775.1 Pseudomonadota bacterium | reverse complement strand
GTGCTGTGCCCGTCGCTCCACTCGATCTGGATGGCGTAGCGCCCGACGGGCTCGATGCGCAGGGGGTGGACGTCGGGCGGTACGCTCTCGGGGTCGAGGCGGTTCTCGCCGCTCCACTCGTCGACGCACTGGGCGCAGGCGCAGGCCAGGCGCAGGTCGCGGACGTCGTAGACGCTCTCTCGCCCGTCGGCCCAGGAGATCGCCAGCTCGCGGGGCCCCTTCTGGCCGATCTGCGTCGGTGTTGTCGCCGGGTCGCTCGCGCTCGACATGGCTCCAGGATACCCGGGGAGCTAGCTTGGCACCGGTATGTCCGACGTCGACGACGCCATCGCCATCCTCGGCGGGACCGGCGACCAGGGCCTGGGATTGGCCCTCCGCTTCGCGGTGGCGGGGCGCACCGTGGTGATCGGCTCGCGCCAGGAGGCGAAGGCCCGGCAGGCGGTGAAGGAGGTGCTGGAGGCGGTGCCCGGCGCCGCCGTCAGCGGCTACGAGAACGCGGAGGCCACGGCGAAGGCGCGCACCGTGATCCTCTCGGTTCCCTTCGAGCACACGGCCGGCACGGTCAAGAGCATCGCGGAGGCGCTCCGGGAGGGGCAGATCGTGGTGTCCATGGGTGTGCCGCTGGCCACGGCCATCGGCGACGGCGCCGCCCGCACCGTCGGTGTCTGGCAGGGCTCGTGCGCGGAGCTGGTTGCCGCCCTGGTTCCAAAGGGCGTCGTCGTGGTGTCGGCCTTCCAGAACGTCTCCGCGCACCGCCTTCGGGAGCTCGACCAGCCGGTGGAGTGCGACGTGATCGTGTCGGGTCCGAAGGCGGCCCGGGAGAAGGTGATGGCGCTCTGCCCGCTGGTGCCCGGCCTGCGCGCCGTGGACGGTGGGGTCCTGGCCAACGCGCGCATCGTGGAGGCGCTCACCGCGCTGATGATCGGACTCAACGTCCGGCACAAGGTCCCGAAAGGACTGGGGATTCGCTTCAGCGGCCTGGACGATTGACCCGAACGGACCATCAACCCTTTATTTTCAGCTACTTACGAGATCCGGCGGCCGGTTCGCGATGTATCGGGCGCCGGGGGGTTGCGCCCTTGCCTTCGAAACCGTTGGAGACTCAAGGACTTGTGGTTTACCGCCAGGGGAGCCCCCATATTTTGTGGGTGCATGGTTGACGACCCGTCAACCGAGGAGTATCACCGAGACCACGGGGATGTGATGTCTCTCCTGCGGCCTGGGGGGGTTCGCAATCAAGGCGGTCGTGGGAGGGAACGCGAGTCTGAGGAGGGACGGAGGACCCGCCTCTTTCTCGGGGGCGCCGGGGCGACCCGGCGCCTCTCACGTCTTCGCATGGCACCTTATTCTTCAAACATCAACCACCCTCTTCGGAGACCTCTGGAACCGCTAAGAGACCCTTTGGAAGTCTTGGGGAAATCTTGGATCTTGGGGAAGTCTTGGACATGGGTGCGGGGGACGCCTTGAACCAGGGAGCCAGCGACCGCAGCGGCACGACCAACTCCAACCTCGAGGCCGTCGGCGCCGGACAACGCAGCAACCCCCCCACCGCCGTCGACCGTGAAAGCGAGGCCCGTCCCGTGAAGGGCGTGCGAATCCCCCGGCACTTCACCCAGCCCGGCCAGGATCCCCTCGACAGCGTCGAGTGGGAGCTGCGCGACGCGAAGATCGCCAACGAGAAGGGCGAGACCGTCTTCGAGCAGAACGGCGTGGAGATTCCCGCGTCCTGGTCCCAGCTCGCCGCCAACGTGGTGGCGTCGAAGTACTTCCGCGGCCACCTGGGCGCGCCCGACCGCGAGCGCAGCGTCCGGCAGCTGATCGGCCGCGTGGTGGGCCGCATCCACGACTGGGGCGTGGAGAACGGCTACTTCTGCACGCCCGAGGACGCCCAGGCGTTCCACGCAGAGCTCACCCATCTGCTGGTGAACCAGAAGGTCGCCTTCAACAGCCCGGTCTGGTTCAACCTGGGTGTCGCCGACACGCCCCAGCAGGCGAGCGCGTGCTTCATCAACTCGGTCCAGGACACCATGGAGTCCATCATGGACCTGGCCAAGATCGAGGCCATGCTCTTCAAGGGCGGATCGGGCACGGGCTCCAACCTCTCGACCATCCGCTCGTCCAAGGAGAAGCTGGCAGGCGGTGGCGAGGCCTCGGGCCCGGTCTCCTTCATGCGCGGCTTCGACTCGTTCGCCGGCGTGATCAAGTCCGGCGGCAAGACCCGGCGTGCGGCAAAGATGGTGATCCTGAACGCGGACCACCCGGACGTGATGGACTTCGTACACAGCAAGGCCACCGAGGAGAAGAAGGCCTGGTCGCTGATCGATGCGGGCTACGACGGCGGCTTCAACGTGCAGGGCGGGGCCTACGACTCGATTGCGTTCCAGAATGCGAACCACTCGGTGCGGGTCACCGACACCTTCATGCGGGCCGCCGATGCCGACGCGGACTGGCAGACCCGCTCCGTGACCCGCGGTGAGGTGGTCGAGACCCTGAAGGCCCGGCAGGTGCTGCGCGAGATGGCTGAGGCCGCCCACATCTGCGGCGATCCCGGCATCCAGTACGACACCACCATCAACCGCTGGAACCCGGTCAAGGCGTCCGGGCGCATCAACTCGAGCAACCCGTGCTCGGAGTACATGTTCCTGGACGACACGGCCTGCAACCTGGCCAGCCTCAACCTGATGAGCTTCCTCGACACCGAGGGGCGCTTCCAGGTGGAGGACTTCCGGCGGGCGGTGGCGGTGACGATCATCGCCATGGAGATCATCGTCGACCCGGCCGACTACCCGACGCAGACGATTGCGAAGAACAGCCACCTGTACCGACCCCTCGGTCTGGGCTACGCCAACCTGGGCGCGCTGCTGATGGCCTACAGCCTGCCCTACGACAGCGATGAGGGGCGCCACCTGTCGGCCGCCATTACCTCGCTCATGTGCGGGCAGGCCTACCGGACCAGCGCCGAGATCGCCGGCGGGATGGGACCGTTCCCGCGCTACCGCATGAACCGCAAGCCCTTCCTCGAAGTGATCGGCCAGCACAAGGCCGCCGCCGAGGCGGTGCCCTCGGTGGGCGTGCCCGCCGACCTCTGGAACGCGGCGCGGGAATCCTGGGCCGAGGCGCTCCGGGCTGGCGAGCAGTGGGGCTACAAGAATGCCCAGGTCACGGTGCTCGCCCCCACCGGCACGATCGCCTTCATGATGGACTGTGACACGACCGGCGTGGAGCCCGACATCGCCCTGGTGAAGTACAAGAAGCTGGTGGGCGGCGGCTTCCTGAAGATCGTGAACAACACGGTCCCCATGGCGCTCGGCCGGCTCGGCTACTCGCAGGACGAGGTCGACGCCATCGTCGCCCACCTGGATGAACGCGAGACGATCGAGGACGCGCCCGGGCTCAAGGAGGAGCACCTGCCCGTCTTCGACTGCGCCTTCCGGGCCCACAACGGCACCCGCTCGATCGACTGGATGGGGCACGTTCGCATGATGGGCGCGGTCCAGCCCTTCCTGTCCGGCGCCATCAGCAAGACCGTCAACCTGCCCGAGAACGCCACGGTCGAAGACATCGTGGATGCCTATACCGAGGGCTGGCAGCTCGGCCTCAAGGCCCTGGCGGTCTACCGGGATGGCAGCAAGCGGACCCAGCCGCTGAACGCCGGCAAGTCGGAGGCGGGCGCGGCCGTCGAGCCGGAGGTGGCTCCGCGCCGGCGCAAGCTCCCCGACGAGCGCCAGGCCTTCACCCACAAGTTCTCGATCGCAGGGCACGAGGGCTATCTCACCATCGGTCTCTACGACGACGGCACCCCGGGCGAGATCTTCCTGCGCATGGCGAAGGAGGGCAGCACGGTCTCGGGCCTGATGGACACGGTGGCGACCATGACCTCGCTCTCGCTCCAGTACGGGGTTCCGCTCGAGGCACTGGTCAACAAGTTCAGCCATACGCGCTTCGAGCCCGCCGGCTTCACCAACAACTCGGAGATCCCGATCGCAAAATCGGTGATGGACTACGTGTTCCGCTACGTGGGCAACCGGTACCTGAACACGGAGACGGTGGTCGCGATGTCGGACCCGCAGGAGAGCGAGTCCGGAGGCGTCGGGTCTGGAAGCAGTGGGTTCGGCCTCGGACCGGAAGCCGGGACGCCGCGCGTCGCCGTAGCCGGCGGATCCGCGGGCACGGCACTGCCCGTGCCGGGCATCGGCACCTACAGCATGGTCAACCAGGCGGACGCGCCGTCCTGCATGGATTGTGGCTCGATCATGATCCGCAATGGCGCCTGCTACAAGTGCCCCAACTGCGGGAGCACCAGCGGCTGTAGCTAGGCGTTCGGCGAACGCCCACGCCCGGGCTCGAGGAGCGCGGGAGACTCATGGCTGTTGGGGGGCGGCCTGAGCCTTCCGCGCTCCAGCCTTTCTGGCCTACTGTCTCCAGGACAGGCCAGGAGGAGACATGACCCGCCCGCCCGCTCGCCGCCGCTACCTCGTCGTCGCCGTCGTCGGCTTCACCCTGTGCTGGGGGAGCACCGGCTGCATCACCCTGAACGTCTTTGATGGCGGTCCCTCCGCGCTGACGGAGACCGTCGTCTTCGGCGAGAAGGGGCCCAAGATCCTGATGCTCGAGATCGACGGCGTGATCACCGAGTCGCCGGATCGCGGGAGCTGGCTCAGCGCCGGACAGGAGAGCACCGTGGCGCGGGTGCGCGAGCAGCTCGACGCGGCCCGGAAGGAGCGGTCGCTGGTGGCGGTGCTGCTGCGCATCGACTCGCCGGGAGGCGGGGCGACGGCGAGCGAGCTCGTCTACCGGGAGATCCTGAACTTCAAGAAGGAGAAGGGCGTGCCGGTCGTGGCCCAGCTCATGGGCACCGCGACGTCCGGCGGCTACTACGTCGCCATGGCGGCGGACGAGGTGGTGGCCCACCCCACCACGGTGACCGGCTCGATCGGCGTGATCTTCCTCGGCATCAACCTCTCGGGCCTGATGGAGAAGCTCGGGATCGAGGACCAGACGATCACGGGCGGTCGCTACAAGGATACGGGCTCGGCCCTGCGGCCGATGAAGCCCGATGAGCGCGAGCAGCTCCAAGGCATCATCGACGACCTGCACGCCCGCTTCCGGGAGGTAGTGGTGACGGGCCGGCCCGAGCTGGACGCCGCATCGGTCGAGACGCTGGCAGACGGGCGCATCTACAGCGCGCGCCAGGCCGTCGCCAACGGGCTGGTCGATCGGATCGCCACCCTCGAGGAGACCGTGGAGGCCCTCGAGGAGCGCACCGGGAACGAGCACACCCGCGTCATCTCGTACCACCGACGGCGCGAGTGGCGGCGGAATCTCTACACCAAGGTCCAGCAGCCGGGCGCTCCGGTGATCTCTCCCGTGATCCGCCTGGACCTGGGACCGCTGCTCGGTCCCTTCGCCTATCAAGGTCCCGGCTTCCACTACCTGTGGTGGCCGGGGGCTCAGTAAGGGGGTGGCCGTGTTCATTGCCATGAACCGCTTTCGGATCGCGCTCGGGCGCGAGGAGGTGTTCGAGGAGCTCTGGCGCGAGCGCGACTCCCACCTGGACGACGTACCGGGCTTCCGGGAGTTCCACCTGCTCCGCGGGCCCAGCGACGAGGAGGCGACTCTCTACAGCTCCCATACGGTCTGGGAGTCGCGGGACGCGTTCGAGAAGTGGACCGAGTCCGAGAGCTTCAAGAAGGCACACGCCCGGGCCAGAGCGCCGGCGGGCACCTACCTGGGGCACCCGCGCTTCGAGGGCTTCGAGGTCGTGCTCTAGGGTGAGCTGGTTGCCGGCACTGCTGGCGATTCTCGCGATCGGGGCCATCCTCTTCACGACGCCCGCCGGCCGACGCCTGCGGGCGCGGCTCCGGAACCTGGGCGGCGCGGCCGCCGGCGGAACGGCGGGCGGCGGCGGCGGCGGTGGAAGGGCGACCCAGGCGGACCACGACTTCCTGCTGCGCGTCTGCGGCGGCGATGAGGACAGGCTCAGCCGTCGGCTCGAGGTGGAGATTCGCCGCAATCCCCACCTGAGCGAGGCCCAGCTCTACCGGCGGGCGATTCGCACCTACATGCGGGGCCGTGGCGAACAGGAGTAGAGGAACAGGGACGATGCGATTCCGGGGCTGGGCGATCACCGGCTGGATCACGCTGGGCATTCTCGTCCTGAACGCGCTGCTGCTGCTGGTCTTCGGCTGGAACGAGGAGGGCCTGCGGGTCGTGGTGCGTTCCACCGCGCGCAGCTCGGTACTGCTCTTCGCGCTCGCGTTCAGCGCATCGAGCCTGTACCTCTTACGGCCCTCGAGGTCCGCCGGCTGGCTGCTCAAGAATCGCCGCTACCTGGGCGTCGCCTTCGCGGCCTCGCACTTCGTACACGCGGATGCCCTGCTGGCGCTGGCGACCGTCTCCGAGCGCTTCGTGAACGAGGAGCTGAATGCCGTGACGCTCGTCGGCGGCGGCCTGGCCTACGCGTTCATCGCCGCCATGGCCGCCACCTCTACGGATCGCACGGCGGCCTGGCTGACGCCCCGGAACTGGAAGCGGCTGCATACGGTGGGCGGCTACTGGGTGTGGGCCATCTTCGCCCAGAGCTACATCCCGCGCGTCGCAGTGGAGCCCGGCTACGCGCCGTTGGCCCTGCTGGTGCTGGGCAT
>JAPUKG010000056.1 GCA_027295775.1 Pseudomonadota bacterium | reverse complement strand
TTCCGCGCGACGCCCGGCTGGACACGCTCAAAGGGATGCAGGCGGCGTCCGCGGCGCGCGCGATCGATTTCGTGAGCCTCGAGGGATCGGGCGACGGCTGTTCGGAGCTGCACGCGACCGCCTACCGCGACGGGACGCGCGAGACCCAGCTCCTGGCCCGCTGCAACCCCCACGGCCGCTGGATCGAGTGGATGTCAGGGTGAGCCGGCCCGCGCGATCCGGTTCGTGAGTCGGCGCGGGGGCGACGGGAACTCCTCGGGCGCCGCGGCGAAGCGGGCGCCGACACCGTCGAGCAGCGAGCGCACCTTCGCCACCGCGGTGAGGGCGTCGATGTCGCTGACGACATCCGCGAGGGTGTCTTCGCGCGGGTCGCGGAGCAGGCGGACCCAGTCGAGGAGCGTCTCGACCGCTGCCAGGTGACTGTCGCGGATGCCGTCGCCGCGCGAGACCTGGGTGGGCATGGCGGCGAGCAGGAGATCGAGTCGTTCGAGCGCGTCGGCCGCGTACAGCTGGACGGTCACGTCCCCGTCTGCCGCTTCGAACCGGGCCAGCGGGACCATGCCGTCGGGTCCCGGAACGCGCAGGTCGTACGCCGCCGCTCCGAGTCCGCGCTCCGGCGGATCGGGGGAGAAGTGGAGCACGAGCTCGGCAAAGGGCTCCTCGTCGACGTCGGTCAGCCGGTAGGCTTTGGCGCGCCGGGCCCGTCGTTGCATGCGCTGCCGGTCGCCGAAGCCGATCCACGGGAATCCGGCGCGGCGCTCGAGCCCCAGGAACAGGCCGGCGGAGACCCGGTAGTCCTCCCACTCGACGTGGACGTGATAGAGCTGGTCGTCGCCCAGGGTCGTCCAGTCGGCGGCGATTCCGTAGCCGTAGCACCCGCACTGGTACGCGCGCAGCTCGTCGCCGCTCTCGGGATCCGCGATCGTGTCCACCAGCTCCAGGCTCTTCCGGTGATAGGTGAAGCGCCCGTTCTCGCCGGTGCGCTTGTGGTGGATCTTCCAGCCGTCGCCCTCGGTGGCGAAGGGCGTGTCGAAGCGCGCGGCCGGCCCGGTCGAGCTTCGCCTGGCGATGGAGCCGTCGATGCGCCGGCCCGAGATCTCGTACCAGGCGACGAGCTCGCGCCCGGAGTCGGACTCGTGGCTGGACTCGAAGAGCGTGGTCTCGGGCACCAGCCCCTCGCCTGCCAGCCACGCGCGCAGCGCCTCGTGCTCCGGCTCGTTGAGACCGGGCTCGTCCCACGATACCTGGAGCCCGAACCCCTCGACCCAGATCGGCGAGGGCGGCGCCATCAGCACGTACTCCTGCCGGACCGCAGAGCCGTCGCCGTACAGCCGGCCCTCGGAGACGTGGCGCTGGGGATAGGCCTGCCCGGCAAGAAGGGGCTCGGCCGAATCCACGATGACCGCGAGGGGCGCGTCGGTCGAGAGTGTCCGGCGGCCGCCGGCCCGCTCGACGCTGGCGATCCTCTCGCCGTCGACCCGAATCTCGGCTCCCGTCTCGGTCCGGATCATCGAGACGGTGGACACGGCGGCCCGCTCGGGCGGCGCGCTCGCGGGCGCGCCACATCCGAGCATCGACGCAGCCAGTGCCAGTGAGACGGGGCGGGACGCCATGGGGGCTCGGCGAGTGCGGAGTGCGAACAGGGCTGGACCTCCCGGCGTTCCCGCGATCATACTGCGCTTCTCCAGTGGAGGAGGGAACGCGCCCATGGATCAGCCGCTTCGAGAGCTCACCCCCGAGGAGCTGAACGCCTTCGACGAGGATGGCGTGGTCGCCGCACGGGGCCTGTTCCCCGACGACTGGATCCAGCGCATGGCCGCCGCCGTCGACCGCGTGGTGTCGAACCCTACGCCCTTCGGACGTGCCGTCTCCATCGAGGATCGCGGCTTCGCGGGCGACCTCTTCCTGTGGA
Source organism: Pseudomonadota bacterium (assembly GCA_027295775.1). Lineage (GTDB taxonomy): Bacteria > Myxococcota_A > UBA9160 > UBA9160 > UBA4427 > JAPUKG01. Next base: position 2,099 of record JAPUKG010000056.1, on the reverse strand, counting down.
AGCTCGACGACGACTTCCGCGACTGGGTCTACGACTCCCCCGCCGCCCTCGTGGCCCAGCAGATCCTGCGCTCGAGGCGCGTGCGCCACTTCTACGATCAGCTGTTCGTGAAGCCATCCGGCTGCCACGTGACGTCGAGTGCCGGAACCTCTGCTCGATCTGGATCACCTTCGACCCGGTGACCCGGGAGTCGAGCGGCCTCGAGTTCGTGCGCGGCTCGCACCGCTGGAAGCAGCGCTTCAAGGCGGTCACGCCGGACTACGATCCGTACATGATGGACTCGGACTTCGACGACGCCCCGGACATCGACAACCACCGGGCCGACTACGACCTCTTCTGTCCCGACATGGAGCCCGGTGACTGCCTGATCTTCAACGCCCACATCGTCCACGGCTCCTCCAGCAACACCTCCACCGACGCACCCCGGCGCGCCTTCTCCACGCGCTGGGCCGGCGAGGGCGTCACCTACGACCGGCGCCACGCCACCATGCCGCTGCTCTGGAAGCACGGGCTCGCGCCGGGCGACGAGCTCTCGGGGCCGCTCTTCCCGCAGATCCTGCCCGAGCCAATCCCCGCCGAGGGCGAGCTGCGCGCGCGCGGGCCGGAGGCGCCGGACCCGTCCATCGTGAAGCGCTTCGTCGAGGCCCAGGCCGCGCTCGCACAGGCGCGGTGAACGCGCTCTGGGCGAGCGCAGCCGCCCTCGCTGCGCTCCTGATCGATCGCGGTCCCTTCGAGCCGCCGCCGGGCGGCCACCTCCAGGGCGTCACCTGCCACCAGGTCGAAGAAGCCGCGGGGACCGAGAGCGGCTACGAGTGCCTGATCAGCGGCAGCTCCGACAGCGCGGGGTACGTGGTCCGCTCGTCCGGCGGCCGCCTGACGCACCTCCAGCTCCTCCCCGGAGCGGACTTCGACCACGCCGGCGGCCTCCAGTGGAGCGACGACGTGGTCGCGGTCGGCGTGGAGGACAGCCGCGGGAAGCGGCACTCCGAGGTCCAGCTCTGGGACTGGAGCGGGTCCGAGCCGCGCCCCCTCCCCCATCTGACGATCGCGCGCGGCGGCGCGGACGCGGCGCCGCGCGCCTGGACCGCGGGCGCGGTCGGGCTCGCGCGCCACGGCGCCCACCACTGGCTGGTCGTCGGCAACTGGGACAGCGACGACCTGGACTTCCACCGCTCGAACGGCCTCCCCCTGACCGACCCAGAGGCCCGCTTCGAGCCCGCCGGTCGCTGGGAGTCGGGCCGCGCGGATCGAAAGGGGTGGCGGCCGAACGACCGCTGGCGTGACTACCAGGCCCTCCAGCTCTTCTCTCGCGATCCCGATACGCTGCTCCTCGTCGGCCTTGCCGATCGGGTTGCCGACATCTTCCGGCTCCGTCCGGGCCAGTCCCTCGAACTCGTAAAGATCCAGGAACTCGCGGTACCGCTCGTGGACACGAGCTTCCGCTGGGGGGGCGGCGTCACGCGCAGCGCGGACGGCCAGTGGCTCTTCTTCGCCACCGAGAAGCGCCTGGGCAAGAATACGCGGCTCGAGATCGTCCGCGTGCCTCGACTGAAGAACTGAAAGGAGATCGTTCGATGAAGGAAGCGGACGGGATCGGGCGCGCGGAGGTGAAGGCCGTCTACGAGGGCCAAGAGGGCGACGTCTTCCAGCTCATGATGGGCCAGCAGATCCACGTTGGAGGCTTCCGGTCCACGATGGATCTCGCCGAGCGGGCCGGGATCGGCGCCGGTGATCGCGGCGTCGACCTGTGCTGTGGGAACGGCGCGGGCATGCGCGCTCTCGTGCGCTTCCGCGAGGTCGCGTCGATGATCGGCGTCGAGGCCGCCGAGAAGATGGCGGAGCACGCGCGCCGCGCCTGCCGGGAGGAAGGGCTCGAGGATCGCATCGAGGTCTGCTGTGCGGACGCGTGCGCGAGCGGCCTGCCCGACGGCGAAGCCGATTTCGTGTGGGGCGAGGATGCGTGGTGCTACGTGCCCGACAAGGAGAAGCTGGTTGCGGAGGCGGGCCGCCTGCTTCGGCCGGGCGGGACGGTGGCGTTCACCGATTGGGTCGAGGGACCGACCGGCCTCGCGGAGGCCGAAGCCGAGGGACTTCTGCGG
>JAPUKG010000055.1 GCA_027295775.1 Pseudomonadota bacterium | reverse complement strand
GCGTCGACGAGGACGGCCCCCAGCTTCTCGAAGAGCTTCGAGACGGTGCTCTTGCCCGAACCGATACCGCCCGAGAGTCCGACGATGACGGTCATGCCGACGATCATGTCGGAAGGATGACAGATCTCTCGGGATGCGGCGACGACGCAGTTCTTGCCCTCGGCCTTGGCCTCGTAGAGCGCGCGGTCCGCGTCGCGGAAGAATTTCATGCGGTCGCCCTCGTAGGCGGCCACTCCGACGGAGATGGTCAGGCGCACCGGGCGCATGGAGCTGTCCACGATGTGCGGGGTCTCGGCCACCGCGGTGCGAATCTTCTCGGCCAGGGCCACGCCGCCTTCGAGCTCGGTCCCCGAGGCCAGCACCACGAACTCCTCGCCGCCGTACCGGGCGAGCAGGTCGCTCTCGCGGACGGACGTGTTCATCACCTTCGAGATCTTGACCAGCAGCTCGTCGCCGGCCGCATGGCCCAGCCGGTCGTTCAGGCTCTTGAAGTCGTCCAGGTCCATGAGCAGTATGCTGAGCGGCTCCCCGGACCGGCCGACGCGCTTGATCTCACGCGTCAGGTGATCCTGGAAGTAGCGATGGTTGTGGAGCTTGGTCAGACCGTCGGTGATCGAGAGCTGCGCCAGCACCTCGTTCGCGCTCAACAGCTCCTCGTACTGCTCGGTCAGCCGGAAGTTGGCCTCCTCGATCTCGATCTGGTAGTGGCGGAGCTTGCGCACCATGTCGTTGAAGGTGCGCGTCAGCAGTCCGATCTCGTCGCCGCTGCCCGGGTCCGGGATCTCGTGGTCCATCTGCCCCTGGGACACGCGACGGGCGCCCTCGGAGAGCGCCTCGATGGGTCGCAGGATCGTCGACGTAAACCGCCAGGCGAGGACGCTGAACACCAGGACGATCGCCAGGTCGGTCAGGAAGATCGGGGTCAGCATCGAGAGGACCGGCTCGAATGCGACCTCGAAGGATTCCTCCACCACCAGCGTCCAGCCCAGCGAGCCGACGGGGCGCGCGCTCGCCAGCAGATGGTGGCCGTTGCTCCCGGTGTAGCTGCGCACCCCGCTCGGGCGCTGCTCGCGATCGCCTTCCCCGGGCGGCGACGCGGCCAGCACCCGTCCCGCGCCGTCGAGCAGGAAGAGCTCGCTCCCGGTGCGCTGCGTCTCCGACGAGAGCAGTCCGGCCAGCGCTTCTGGGCGCAGGGCGGCGACCAGGAGCCACTCGGTGTCGGCGAGCGGTAGCCGCGCGAAGGTCACCGGCGCGGCGTCGCTGGCCGGGGGCTCGGCCAGATCCGCGCTGCCGCCTGGCCAGTCGAGCTTCGCGGCAGCGCTCAGCCGCTCGGCGGCACCGACCCGGGCGAGCCACTGTTGGTTCGGGCCCAGCAGACCCAGGGCGTCGAAGCGGTGCGAGCCGGCGAGGAAGGCGCGGAAGGCGCGCTGCCTCCTGGGGCCGGCGTGGTTTACGCGGATCGCTGCGGCCAGGGCGGGGCGCAGGTTCGCCAGCTCCGCCACCGAGCGATCGAGCTCGGCCTGCACCGTCTCCTCCCAGCGCTCGAGGAGATCGATCTGTCGCTGCAGGGGAGCGTGGCTGGACTGGATCGAGATCCAGCTCACCACGAGCGCCGTGAGGAAGGTCGAAGCGAAGACGAAGGAGATGATCTTCGTCGAGACGCTGTTGAACGACCGTTGGCGCGGCCTGGGCTCCTGCTCGGACATGGACTCTCGACACTCCCCGATCCACGTTCTATCGACCCGTTCGGGCGACTGCTTGATCGTCGGATTGGGATTCAAAGCGTCGCGATTCCGGGGGCTTACGCCGCTTCGCCCCCGACCCGTGTCCCCGGCGGGGACGCGGGCCGCCGGAAGCCGATAAACCCTTGCCATAGCAAGTGATTCGGCCGATAGGAATTTGCCAGGGGATGGGCCCTCCACTATCTTGCGTGAGCTTTTTCGCGGGGTTAGCGGCCTTTCCGCCTCTTCCGGCGCGCGAACACGAGACGGCACCATGGCGAAGCCTCGAAAGGCCAGCGCAGAGACCGCGGCCCCCTTACCGGGGACATCGGACGAGTTCGCGCCCGAGCTCGCGCGCTTGCGCGGGGGCATCGATGCCGTGGACCGCGAGATCCTCGCCCGCCTGAACGACCGGGCCGAGCTGGTTCGGCGGGTGGGCGATCTCAAGCGAAGTCAGCAGGCGCCGGTATATGTCGGCAGCCGCGAGCGGGATCTCATCGCCGCCCTGCGGAACGCCAACGACGGCCCCTTTCCGGCCGCGGGGATCGACCACGTCTTTCGCGAGATCATCTCGGCCACCCGCTCCCTGGAGGAGACGGTGCGGGTGGGATTCCTGGGACCCGAAGGCACATTCACCCACCAGGCCGCGGTGCGTCAGTTCGGCGCGCTGGTCGAGCTCTCGCCGGCAGCCTCGATCCGCGACGTGTTCGACCAGACGGAGCGGGGCGACGTCCACTACGGCGTGGTCCCCGTCGAGAACACCATCGAGGGGGCGGTGACCGAGAGCTTCGACTGCCTGGTGAGCTCCGACGTGACCATCTGCGGCGAGCTCCTGCTCGAGATCACCGAGTGTCTGCTGTCCCAGAGCGGCGATCGCTCGTCCATTCGCCGCGTGGCGTCGCATCCCCAGGGCCTGGCCCAGTGCCGGGCCTGGCTCCAGCGCAACCTGCCCGACGCCGAGCTGCTCGAGACCGCGAGCACGGCCACCGCGGCGCAGCTGGCCGCGCGGGAGGACGACGTCGGCGCCATCGGGAGCGAGGTGGCTGCCCAGGCGTACGGCCTGCGCGTGGTGGATAGGGGGATCGAGGACGCCCGCGGCAACACCACGCGCTTCGTCGTGATCGGCCGGGAGTCGCCGTCGCCAAGCGGCGACGATCTGACCTCGGCGGTCTTCACCGTCCGGCGCGACCAGAGTGGAACCCTGTACCGGCTGCTCGAGCCCTTTGCCCGCTACGACGTGAACCTCTCGTCGATCGGCTCCCGGCCGATCAAGGGCAAGCCGTGGGAGTACCTGTTCTTCATCGACGTGGAGGGCCATGCCAGCGAGGACGCCATCAGCAAGGCCCTCGACGAGGCTGCGGCGGTGGCGCACTCCCACAAGGTCCTGGGCTCGTTTCCGAGGGCGCCGCGCACGGGAGGCCCGTCGCGCACGGCCAGCCCGTCGGGTGGGGCGAGGCGGGGTTGACCGTGAGCATCCGGGACCTGCTCAATCCGCACATCCTGAGCCTCGAGCCCTACCAGCCCGGCAAGCCGGTGGAGGAGCTGGAGCGCGAGCTCGGGATCACGGGCTCGATCAAGGTGGCGTCCAACGAGAATGCCTGGGGACCGTCGCCGGCGGCGCTCGTGGCGCTGCGCCGGGCTCTCGACGACGCGAACCGCTACCCCGATGGCGCGTGCTTCGCCCTGCGCGACCGGCTGGCTCGCGAGCGGGGCGTCGACCCGGAGCAGCTCGTGTTCGGTTGCGGCGCCGACGAGCTCCTGGAGCTCCTCGCCAAGTGCTTCCTCGCGCCCGGGGACGAGGTGGTCTATGCGTGGCCCTCTTTTGCCATGTATCCGATCGTGGTCCAGGGCAACGGTGGGACGCCGGTGCCCGTGCCGCTGGGTGCGGACCTGGTGCACGACCTGCCGGCCATGGCGAACGCGGTGGGGCCGCTCACCAAGCTCGTGATCGTGTGCAACCCCAACAACCCCACCGGCACCAGCGTTGGCGCCGAGGCGTTCGACCGCTTTGCCAGGGCGCTGCCGGAGTCCGTGGTGCTGGTGGTCGACGAGGCCTATGCCGAGTACGCCCGCCGCCCCGACTTCCCCGACGCACTCGCCTGGATCGGGCGCCGCCCGGGTACGGTGGTGCTGCGCACCTTCTCGAAGCTCTACGGTCTGGCCGGGCTGCGAATCGGCTACGGGATCGCCGACCCCGAGCTGGCCAGCTACCTGCAGCGGGCGCGTCACCCCTTCAACGTGAACCGCTTGGCCGAGGTGGCGGCGCTCGCGGCCCTGGACGACGGCGAGCACGTCGAGAAGACGCTGCGCGGGAACGCCGAGGGCATCGAGTACCTGACCCGCGAACTCGGCGCGCTCGGCATCGAGGTGTGGCCCAGCGATGCGAACTTCCTGCTGGCGCGAACGGGCGCAGCGGTCTACGAGAAGCTCCTGCGCGACGGCGTCATCGTCCGGCCGCTGCACGGCTTCGGTATGCCGGACCACGTGCGCATCACCGTCGGTCTTCCGGAGGAGAACGAGCGGGTGGTCAAGGCGCTGCGGCGGATCCGGGAGGCGAGCGCGTGAGCGGTCCCTCCTTCGAGCCCTTCGATCGCCTGGCCGTGGTGGGGCTCGGCTTGCTGGGCGGCTCGGTGGCCCTGGCAGCACGTCGCGTGGGCTTGGCCAGGACGGTGGTCGGCGCGGGCCCGCGAGAGCGGGATGGTGGACGCCGTGGGCGACGTGGCAGAGATGGTGGCCGGCGCCGATCTCGTGGTGCTCGCGACCCCGGTCGGCGCCATGGCGGAGGTGCTGCGGGTGGCCGCACCCGGGCTGCCGGAGGGCGCCCTCGTCACCGACGTGGGCAGCGTGAAGGCGTTGCTGGCCGAGACACTGCCGGGACTGCTGCCGCCCGGTGCGGTCTACGTGGGCGCGCACCCGATGGCGGGTAGCCACCTGCGCGGCGTGGAGCACGCCCGGGCGGATCTCTTCGACGGAGCGAGCTGTGCACTGACGCCGGTCCCCGGAACGGATCCGCTCTCGGTGGCCCGCGTCGCCGACTTCTGGCGCGCGCTCGGTGCGCGCGTGGTGGAGCGCGACCCGCAGACCCACGACGCCGAGGTCGCCTGGGTGAGCCACGTGCCCCACGTGTTGGCCTTCGCCTTCGCCGAGGCACTGCGCCGAGCGCCCGCCGGGGCGGGCGAGCTGGCCGGCAATGGCTTCCGCGACTTCACGCGCATCGCCCGCAGCGACGCCGAGCTCTGGGGCGACATCCTGTGCGCCAATCGCAAGGCGCTGGTCGGCCCCCTCGAGGCCAGCGCGGAGGCCCTCGCCGGCCTGGCCCGCGCCATCGAGGCCGGCGACATCGAGGCTGTCGAACGAGTTTTGAGCGCCGCGCGTATTGCGCTCGCGGCC
>JAPUKG010000054.1 GCA_027295775.1 Pseudomonadota bacterium | reverse complement strand
CGCCGAGTCCGCGGTCGAGCTCGCGCGGCGTGTGCAGCTTCTGCTTCAGCCACAGGGGGAGACCCATGAGGAAGAGCTTGAAGCCCGAGGGCGAGTAGGAGATGTAGGTCTCGAGCAGGCGGTCGAACTTGAGCAGCGGCTTGTCGTAGAAGGCGACCAGGTCGAGCTGCTCGGGGCGGATGCCCGCTTCCGCCAAACAGTAGTTGACTGCATTCTGCGGGAACTCGTGGTCGTGCTTCTTGCGCGTGAAGCGCTCCTCCTGGGCCGCCGCCACGATCTCGCCGTCCTGCACCAGGCAGGCGGCGCTGTCGTGGTAGTACGCCGAGATGCCAAGGATGTTCATGTCTGGGTCTACTCTACCGATTTCTCGACATTTTTCCGGGGCGCGCCCGCTTCCCGCTCGCTGCGCGGGCCAGCCCTGCTGTGGGTGGCATCGAGGGCCCAACAGGTTGCGCGTGCTGGGGAAAATACCCGGGGCGCCGATGATCCCCGTAGGGAGGGAGCGGCTAGAATGGGCGCCTTGGAGAACCGGAGGCACATCGCGACTGCGGTCCGAGCCCTGCGGCCGCAGCAGTGGGTGAAGAACCTGCTGCTCTTCGTCCCCCTGATCCTCGCCCACGCCTTCGCCGACGGCGCCCGGCTGGGCGCGACCGCCCTCGCCTTTGGCTGCTTCTGCCTGTGCGCCTCCGCCACCTATGTCTGGAACGACCTGTTCGATGTGGAGGCCGACCGGCAACACCCGCGCAAGCGCGAGCGGCCCTTGGCCTCCGGAGCCTTGTCGATCCGGGCGGGCATTGCGTGGAGCGTCGCCGTGCTGGCGATCGGCCTCGGCCTGTCCGCAGCGCTGCTGCCCGCCGCCTCTACCGCCATGCTCGCGGTCTACGTGGCGATCACCACCGCCTACTCGGCCTGGCTCAAGCAGCAGCTCTACATCGACGTCCTGGTGCTGGCGGGGCTGTACACCCATCGGGTGCTGGCGGGCGGTGTCGCCGCGGATGTGACGGTCTCGCCCTGGCTGCTGCTCTTCTCGATGTTCTTCTTCCTGAGCCTGGCCTTCGTGAAGCGCTACGCCGAGCTCCTGGCTGCCCAGTCCCGCGACCCCGGCGACCAGCAGCAGCAGCTCGCGCGGCGGGGATACCAGGTCGGCGACATCAGCCTGGTCGAGACCATGGGGCTCGCGAGCGGCTACCTGGCGGTGCTGGTGATCGGGCTCTACGTGAACAGTGACGAAGTCCGGCGCTACTACCCCACCCCCGAGCTCCTGTGGCTGATGTGCCCGGTGCTGCTCTACTGGATCACGCGCATCTGGTTCCTGGCCCGGCGGGGTATCCTGCCCGACGACCCGGTGCTGTTCGCTGCCACCGACCGCAACAGCTACCTGGCCGGGGCGCTCGTCGCCGCGATCGGGATCGCGGCCTCGGCATGAGGCACGTCTCGCGCGCCGTGTCCGGCTGGGGGAATTACCCGGTGGCCCAGTGCGACGTGTACCGACCCGAGACCCGCGCGGACCTGGCCGAGATCGTGGCCCGGGCGCCGCAGTCGTCGCTGATCGCGCGCGGGCTGGGGCGCAGCTACGGCGACGCCGCCCTGAACGCCGGGCACGCCGTGATCCAGAGTGATCGCCTCGACCGCCTGCTGTCGTTCGATCCCGAGGGCGGCGTGCTGGCCTGCGAAGCCGCCGTCTCCCTGGCCGAGATCCTCGACGTCTTCCTGCCCCGCGGCTTCTTCTTCCCAGTGACGCCGGGCACCAAATTCATCACCGTGGGCGGCGCGATCGCCGCCGACGTGCACGGCAAGAACCACCACCGCAGCGGATCCATGGCCGCCTCGCTGCTGGACTTCCAGCTGCTGACCGCGCGGGGCGACGTCCTGACCTGCTCGCGCGAGGAGAACGCCGACCTGTTCTGGGCCACGCTCGGCGGGATGGGGCTGACCGGCGTGATCCTGGAGGCCCGGCTCCAGCTCCGGCCGGTGGACACGGCTGCCATGGTGGTCGACCAGGAGAAGGCCCGGGACCTGGACGCGGTGCTCGAGCGCTGCGCCGAGAGCGACGACGACTACGACTACTCCGTCTCGTGGATCGACTGCCTCGCCCGAGGCCGCTCACTCGGCCGCTCGATCCTCCTGCGCGCGAACCACGCCGCCCTCGAGGATCTGCCGGCCTCGGCGCGCGCCGAGCCCTACGCGCCGCAGCGGCGCCTCCAGCTATCGGTCCCGTTCACGCTGCCGAGCTTCACGCTGAACCCGGTCTCGGTGCGCGCCTTCAACACCGGCATCTATCACGTGCACCGGAGCGGCCGCACGGTCCGCGACTGCGACGGCTACTTCTACCCGCTGGACCGGGTGCACCACTGGAACCGCATCTATGGTCGCCGGGGAATGCTCCAGTATCAGTGCGCGCTGCCCCACGAGAGCGCCCGCCAGGGGCTGGTGGAGGTGCTGGAGGAGCTGTCCTCGACGCGCCGGGCCTCCTTCCTGGCCGTGCTGAAATCGTTCGGCGCCGCGAGCGAGGGGGTGCTCTCGTTCCCGCGGCCGGGCTTCACCCTGGCTCTCGACCTCCCCTACACGGGGCCGGACGCGCTGGCCGCCCTGGCCCGGCTGGACCGGATCGTGGCCCGCCACGGCGGCAACGTGTACCTGGCCAAGGACGCCTGCCTCGACCCCCAGCTGTTTCGGGACATGTACCCCGGGCTCGAGCGATTTCGAGAGATCAAGGACAAGGTCGACCCCGAGCACCGTTTCTCGTCCTCTCAGGCGCGCCGGCTCGGCCTCGCGGAGGCGCCTTGAGCGGGCTCCGAGTGGCACCTTGAGCGAGACCGCCCTGGTCGTCGGCGCCAGCTCTGGAATCGGCCGGGCGATCGCGGCCGCCCTCGCCGCGAGCGGCACGGACCTGGTCCTGGCCGGCCGCAACCAGGAGGAGCTGGCGCGAACGGCGGCGGACCTGGCCCTCCGCCACGGCGTGAAGACCTCGGTGCGCCCCTTCGAGGCACTCGACTTCGACTCCCACCCGGTCTTGATCGGGAGCTGCGAGCGACTCGACGGCGTGATGCTCTGCCACGGCCAGCAGTTCGAGCAAGAGGAGGCCCAGGCCGATCCCCAGCTCGCGCGGCGCATGATCGACGTCAACTTCACGTCCGCGGTATCGGTGCTCGAGGCGGCGGCCCGGCGCCTCGAGGCCCAGGGAAGCGGCTGGATCAGCGCCCTCTCGTCGGTGGCGGGCGACCGCGGGCGGCCCTCGAACTACCTGTACGGCGCGAGCAAGGGCGGCCTCAGCACCTACCTCCAGGGGCTGGACGCGCGGCTCGCGGGGGCGGGCGTTCGCGTGCTGACCGTCAAGCCCGGCTTCGTCGATACCGGCCTCACCTACGGCCGACCCGGGCTGTTCCTGGTGGCGTCGCCCGAGAAGGTCGCCGCGGACGTCGTCCGGGCCCTGCGCAGGGGGCGCAGCGTCGTCTACTCGCCGTGGTTCTGGTGGGGCATCCTGGCGATCCTCCGGGCGATCCCCACGCGGATCTTTCGGCGGCTCTCGCTCTAGACCCGGCTGTGATCCCCCTCACATCAGGTCGCCGGCGGAGCCGTTACACCGTACCTAGAATGTTGCGTGCGGCCGCACTCGGATTGCTCGTCCTCGCGCTGGGCGCCGCCCCCGCCCAGGCAGGCTGGAAGACACTGCGCTGGACGCAATCGGATGCGGAGTCCATCGAGGGCTTCCGGGCACACCTCGGGTCGCGCTCGGGCGTCTACTACCGGACCGTCCAGCTCGGCAAGCCGCTGGTGAGCGCATACGGCACCTTCATGCAGCGCATCGACCTGGGCAACGACCCCGAGGTCTTCCTCTCCATCTCGGCCTACGACTTCGACGGCCGCCTCAGTGTGAACTCCAACGAGATCCGAATCGAGCAGGGCGACCCGACG
>JAPUKG010000053.1 GCA_027295775.1 Pseudomonadota bacterium | reverse complement strand
TGGTGGCGATCCCGGGCGGCGCCCCCGCTCGCTGCAACCCCATCAACTCACCGCCGGGCTGCCGCTCCGCAGCGCTCGAAACGCGGCCGTAGCCCGTGAGGGGTGGAGTGCGACGAACGGGATGGCGGACCTGATGCACCTGGCGCTCCTCGTGCGCTAGCCGGCGCCCCGGCGCGAAGCGAGACCGCCGCCCGGCGCGCTCTCAGAGCTTGTTCATGACGGCGTCGGCAAAGCTGTCGAGGCCCTTGCGGACGGCGTCCCGGTCGAAGCCGGGCGGTCCCATCACGAGCCGAGACACGCCCTGGTCCTCGAGCCGCCGGATGGCGTCGAGGTCCGGACCGGGAAGCGAGGTCGTGATCTCGATCCCAGCCGGGTCGCGCCCGACGCGCGCACACTCCTCGCCCATGACGCCGAGCAGCTCGCCCAGACGCGGGCCGTCGGCCTTCAGCGGGAAGAAGCCGTCGCCCACCCGCGCCGCGCGCCGGGCCGCTCCCTTCACGTGGCCGCCGACCACGATCGGCACGCCGCCCGGTCGCGCCGGCTTGGGATTCGACTCCAGGGCGTCCCAATGGAAGTGCTCGCCCTTGAAGGCGTGGGCGCCGGGCTTCCAGAGAGAGCGCAGCGCCGCGCAGGCCTCCTCGGTGCGCCCGACCCGCTCGTCGAACGGGATCCCCAGCGACCGGAACTCCTCTTCGAGCCAGCCGATGCCGATGCCGAGCACCATCCGTCCGCCCGAGAGCCGGTCGAGGGTGGCTACCTCCTTGGCCACGTAGATCGGGTGGCGCTGGGGCAGGATCAGGATGCCGGTGGCCAGCTGGATCTTCTGCGTCGCGCCGGCCACGTAGGCGAGCCAGATCAGCGGATCCGGAATCGGCGCATCCTCCGGTCCGGGCATCTTGCCGTCGGGGCTGTACGGGTACTGGGCTTGATAGCCGGACGGGACTGCCACGTGCTCGACGGTCCAGAGCGACTCGATCCCGGCCTCCTCGCACGCGCGGGCGAGGAAGACCGCCTCCTCGGGCTCGATGAAGGGACCGATGTTGGCGAACGCGACTCCGAACTTCATGGGGGGTGGCCTCCTGCGCCTCACTCTACTGCATCCGACCCCTCGGGAAGAGCCGACTTGCGGGCAGCTGCGCCGAGGGACAAGCTCGCACCGGCCATGCTCGGACTGCGAACCGCACCCCGCACACTCTGGCGCTACGTGGCCCGGGAGGTACTGGCCTACTCCGGCCTCGCGCTCCTGGGCACGACGGGGATCCTGCTGGCCCACAACCTGACCCGGCGGGCCGGGGGGCTGGTCGAGGTGGGCATCACCTTCTCGGACCTGATCCAGGTCGGTGGCGCCCTGGCGCTGGTGGTGGTGAGCTACGCGGCGCCGATCTCGTTCCTGTTCGGGGTGCTGTTCGCCACCCTGCGCCTGTCCTCGGACTCCGAGATGACGGCCATGCGCACCTGCGGCCTGGGGCCCGGCGCACTCGTGGCGCCCACGCTGGCGCTCGGGCTCGTGTTCTCGCTGGCCACGGCCTACGTGATGATCGAGGTCGAGCACCAGGCGCGTCACGACGTGCGCGCCACGATCCGCGACGCGGTGATACGAGGGGGCTTCATCGAGGCCCACTCGTTCCAGCGCCTGGGCGACCGTGTGATCTACGTGGACCGGCACGACGCCGAACGGCGCCAGCTCGAGGGCGTCCTGATCGAGGACCGCTCCAACGGCCGGCCATTCATCCTGGTCTCCGCGCGCGGTCGCTACGAGATCGACGAGGCCGCCGAGGAGATCCGCTTCTCCCTGACCGACGGAGACATCCACCTGCCCCCGGGCCGCTCCGAGACCGATCGCTACCGCCGGATCTCGTTCGAGACCCTCGACTACCCGGTGCAGCTGAGTCAGATCGTGGGCGACCTGCTGCGCCCGGTGCGGCCCAAGCAGATGTCGCTGGCCGAGCTCCGGGAGGTCGTGACCCGGGCCGCCGCCGGCGACACGCTGAGCGGGCTCCACGAGCGCAACCCGGTGGCGTACACCCTCGAAGCGCACCGCCGCTTCGCCCTGCCCTGGGCCCCCGCCCTGTTCGCCCTGCTCGCGGTTCCCCTGGGCTCGATCCGCGCGCGCAGCCCGGGCGCCGTGGCGCTGCTCCTGTGCCTGCTGACGGCCGCCGGCTACTACCTGCTCGGGCAGTTCGGCCAGATCCTGGCGGAGCGGGAGCAGGTTCCGCCCGCACTCGCCGTCTGGGCCCCCAACGCGCTCTTCGGCCTGCTGGCGGCGGCCCTGCTCTGGCGTTCCCGCAGTCCGGGCGGTCTCAGCCTTCGTCTCGGACTTCGCCGGCGAGGGAAACGGACCAGCGAGCGCGCAGCTCCGGTCCCGCTCCCAGAACGGAGGGCAGAAGAGCGAGGCGGGGCGTAGCGAAGAGCGAGACCACGAGCCGCGGCCCGGCGTCGCCATCGACCAGGTCGACGCGGGCGAAGCCCAGCTCGTCGGCCGCGAAGCGCCGGGCCGGATGAGGGTTCCGGATGGCCTTGCTCTTCGCGCCGCTCCCGGCGATCACCGCCAGCGCCACGCCCCGACTCGGCTGCTCGAGGATCTGGAGGTTGTGCTGGTGCCCGGACAGGGCGAGCTGGACCTCGACCCCGCTCTCGTCGATCGCCCGGTTCACGATCTTGGTGAACCCGCCTCCCGGTGACGGTGCGCCGCCGTCCGCCACGTTCACGGGATGGTGCGCCGCGAGAATCCGCCACGGTCCGCGAGCCGCGCGGAGCGCATCGGCCAGCGCCTCCCAGCCGTGCGGACGGCACTCGTTGGTCGAGTCCGCCATCACCAGACTCACCCCGTGGCCCAGCTCGACGCTGCCGGCGCAGCCGTCCAGAAGCCGCCAGTTCGAGACGAACTCGGGGATCGCGTCGCGCTGCAGCGCCGCGCTCGACTCGGCGACGATGTCGTGGTTGCCCAAGACGGCCAGGATC
>JAPUKG010000052.1 GCA_027295775.1 Pseudomonadota bacterium | reverse complement strand
GTGATGAGGATCTGGTTGTAGATGGCTGCCTGAAGGCTCTGGCTGGCGCTCGTCCCGGCGTTGGCGCTGTCGAAGGGATTGATGCGGTCGGCCAGGCCGGCGTTCGGATGGACGAAGTTCTTGGGCAGCCAGGGCCCCATGACGCTGGTGGGGAGACCGGCGCTGGCGCCGCCCTTGCCGTCGATCTGCGTGAAGCGGAAGTCCTTCCAAGAGGCGAACACGTCGCCGAAGGGATCGTCGGTGAAGGGCAGCCCCGATGCGGAGCCGCCGGCCAGGGCGTCGCACAGCGAGGACAGGCCGTCGCCCGTGGTCTGGCCGCGGAACTTGAGGGCGCACTGCTCCGACGTGCTGGGGTTGCCCTGGAACCCGTCGGGCCCGGCGCCGCCGGCCAGGGTGACGAAGCCCGAGACCAGCTCGAGACCCACCGGGTCGGGTGGCACCACCGACCGCCGCTGACCGCGCCTCGTGGTGATGTTGGGCTCGCCCGGTCCCGCTTGGAGCTTCCGGACGACGTTCGCCCCGGTGTCGTTGTCCAGCCGGTAGAGCGGCTCGTCGGTAAAGTCGAGGGGAATGGCGCCGTTCGCCGTGAGCTGGTGGGCGTTCGAGAGACGCCTCGGCAGGCTCTTCGAATCGTCCCCGAAGGCGTTGATGCTGCGGAACATCCCGCAGCCGTGGGAGTAGACGCAGTCGTACCGGACCTCGAGCCGCACGTAGGCCGAGACCAGGTCGAGCAGGCCCCACGTGTCCTGGAGGATGTCGAGCTCGAGCTCCAGGTTGAAGACGTTGTACCACTGGGTGATGTCCCAGTCCTCGCTGAAGTTCGAGCTGATGGTGCGGACCTGCATCTCGTAGTAGCCGTGGGCCTGCAGCCGCCCGTCGAAGGCTTCGAAGGCCGCCGCCGGCGGCGCCAGCAGCGCAGCCGTCATGCCGAGTGCGAGCAAGGGGGCCAGGGTGCGAGCCATTGATCGCGTGACCCAACCGACCCGATTAGGCGCAGAAGCTCCGCTCATGTGTCCTCACGCTGGCAGCGAAATCGCGGCCGTCTACGCAGCGTGCCGAGGCGCGAGCTCCGGCAGCGCCTTCCCCAGTTCCGTAAGCGCAGTTATACCCCGGAGAGAAGCGACAACTCAATCGAATTCCTGGGGGGGCGGGGGTTTTCGCCCCATCTTCGGGGAGGGGGCAGATCGGAGCGGCTCCGCGGGGGTCAGAACGTGTCGCGAATGCGGAGGAAGGCTCAGGCGTCTGCTTTCTTCTTCGTGGCCCGCTTGCGGGTCGCCGCCTTCTTGCGGCCCGCCTTCTTCGACGACCTGGCCGCGGCCGCCTTCTTGGGGGCTGCGGTCTTCGCGCCGGCAGCCTTCTTCTTGCGGCCACCCTTGCCCGTCTTTCCCGTCTTCTTCTTGCCACGGCCACCCGCGCCGGCGGCGCGGGGCGGGAACTCGAAGCCGTGGCGACCGTTCTCCTTCAGCACCAGGGTCGCCGAGAACGGACGGCCGAAGCGCGAGGTGAAGTCGGTCAGGAGCTCGGTGCGCTTGTTCTCGATGTAGTACTGGAGCTCGTCGCGCGTGATCTCCCGCTTGCAGACCGTCCGCGGCATGACGAAGGGGCACTTCTTGGGCTTCTTCTCGCCCTCTTCCGGCTCCTTCTCCTTGAGCCGGTCCTCGCAGGAGAACTCCGTGGGGCTCTCCACCACGTCGTGCTCGCAGCAGATGGGGCAGGTCGCCACGGGATCGGTGTTGACCTCGTACTCCGGGATGTCGCTGGCGCTCTCCTCGTTCCAGCCCTCGGAGCGCACCACCAGCTTCCAGCTCTCGCGGTCGATCTCGATGTGGCCCTTGTAGGTGCGACCGTTCCGCGCGGTGAAGCCGTCGAGGGTGGGTGTCACGCCGTCCCGGAGCAGCGCGCGCACCGCGCCCGAGTTCAGGTAGCGCCCGGAGGTGTCCTTCCAGAAGCGCATCGGGCAGTCCTCCTCGCGCGGTTTCCCCGTCTCCGGACAGCGGTAGAACCAGGCCATCTCCTTGACCGAGCCGCCGCAGCTGGGGCACGGGCCCAGGTCCTCGGCGTCGGCGTAGAGCTCCTCGTATCCGAAGGTCTTGGCCCGCTCGACCACTTCGACCGCGTAGCGCTTGACCTCGTCCAGGAATTCCTTGGCCGTGCGCTCGCCGCGCTCCACCTCGAGGAGGTGCTGCTCGAGCTCCCCCGTGAGTGCGGGCGAGGCGAGCCGATCGATGTTGATGCGGCGCAGGCTGTCGATCAGACGAATGCCCTTCACCGTCGGGCGGAGCGCCTTGCCAACGCGCAGCACGTAGCCCTTTCGGATCAGGTTCTCGATGATCTCGGCGCGTGTGGCCGGCGTCCCGATGCCCTTCTCGTGGAGCACCGCCGCCAGGTCCTCGTCGTCGATCTGCTGCCCGGCGTTCTCCATGAGCGAGAGCAGCCGGGCCTCGCTGATGCGCGCGGCCGGGCGGGTCTGCTCCGCGATCGCAAGGGCCTGCTCGGTGCGCACCGCCACGCCGGAGGCCTCCGCCAGGGGCGCGAGCGTCTCCGCCGCCTCTTCGTCGGCTCCCGCAGCCAGGACCGCGCGCCAGCCCGGCTCCTGGAGCGAGCGCGCCCGGGTCCGGAAGCGCTGGCCGCCAGCCTCGGTCACCCGCTCGACCCGCTCCCACACCGCCGGCGGATGGAAGGCGCCCAGGAAGCGGCGCACCACCAGGTCGAACAGGCGCTTGTCGTCGCCCGTGAGCGGCTCGGTCGGAAGCGAGCCCGTGGGGATGATGGCGAAGTGGTCCGACACACCGCCGTCGTCGAAGATGCGCGGCTCGTTCTGGAGGCCTGCGGACTCCAGATTCGCCGCGGCCCGTGCGTACTCGTCGAAGCCCTCGCCGTGGTCGGCTGCGCCCGCGTAGGAGTGCAGCACCTCCGCCACCGTCTCGCGGTAGTCGCTGGGCAGACACCGGGAGCTGGTGCGCGGATAGGTCAGGGCCTTGTGCCGCTCGTAGCAGCGCTGGGCCGCGTTCAGCGTTCTTCGCGCCGACCAGCTGAAGCGCCGGTTGGCCTCGCGCTGGAGGCTGGTGAGGTCGAAGAGCGGAGGCGCCGACTCGCGGGACGGCTTGCGCTGCTCGGAGGCGGTCGCCGCCTCGCCGTTGACCGCCGCCACGATCGCCCGGGCCCGCTCCTCGTCGAAGATCCGGTCGTCCTTGGCGTCCTCGTCGTCACCGGCGTCGAAGTCCGGGTCGAACCAGGCACCGGTGTAGGTCTGCCCGGCGTGGGCGAAGGTCCCCTCCACCCGCCAGTAGGCCCGGGGGACGTGGGCGAGGACCTCGAACTCCTTGTCCACCAATAGCGCCAGGGTGGGCGTCTGCACCCGGCCCGCCGACCACGCGGTGCGCTCCTTCCGGCTGGCGAAGCGCTTGGTGATGGCGCGGGTGGCGTTCATGCCGATCAGCCAGTCAGACAAGGCGCGGCACTCGGCGGCGGCGGCCAGGCCCTCGAGCTCCTCGCCCGGCCGCAGCGACTCGAACCCGCGCAGGATCGCATTCTTGGTCATGGACTGGAGCCACAGCCGCTCGATCGGCTTGTCCGACTCCAGGTACTGGACGATCTCGCGGAAGATCAGCTCGCCCTCGCGGCCGGCGTCGCACGCGTTGATGACCCGGTCGACGTCGTCACGGAACAGCAGCCGCTTGATCGTGCGGATGCGCTCGCTGTGGCCCTTCTTGGGCTTGACTCGCAGCGCCCCGTCCGCGGGCAGGATCGGGAGCACCTCGAGGGTCCAGGCCTTGTACTTGGGGTCGACCTCCTCGGGCTCCATCAGCTCGAAGAGGTGGCCCACGGCGAAGGTGACGACCAGCTCGTCGCTCTCGAAGTAGCCGTCATGCTCCTCGAACCCGCCCAACGCAGTGGCGATGTCCTGCGCCACGCTGGGCTTCTCGGTGATGACGAGCGCCTTGGCCACTCCGCTTCCCCCCGGGAGTACTGCGATGTTCGGGCCCCCGCGATGCTTGGGCCCACGGTTTTGGGGGGCCCACCCTTAGCCCTCCGTTCCGACCTTGACAAGCGAGCCCCGCGGGAGCCCACCACGGAACTCGGGATGTCCGTGCCGGGG
>JAPUKG010000051.1 GCA_027295775.1 Pseudomonadota bacterium | reverse complement strand
CAGGGCTGGCGGTGGCGGCCGTGGACGGCCATATCGTCGTGGAAGGCGGTCACCTTCTCCGGGAAGGCGTCGCCGGTCCGCTCGCGCAGGCGCGCCGTCCAGTCCGCGAGGGTCTCGCGCACCGCAGAGTGCAGCCGGGCGATCTCGTCGGCGTGGAGCTTCTGGCTCCGCTGCACGGGCGAGAGCTGCGCCCGGTGCAGGATCTCGTCGGAGTACGCGTTGCCGATTGCCGCGAACAGGTGGGGGTCGGTGAGGGCGCGCTTCAGGGTGTGGTTCTCGCGGGTGAGCACGGCGGCGAAGTCCTCGAGGGAGAGGTCCATCACCTCGACGCCGCCCGGATCGTGCTCGGCCAGGGCGGCCTCGCCGCGAACCAGGTACAGGGAGGCGCGTTTCTTCGCGCTGACCTCCGTGAGCAGGAGCGTCCCGCTCGAGAACTCGAAGGCGGCGAGCCCACCCTTGCGCCACGGCTTCGCCCCGGCACTGCGCCAGCGGAAGCGCCCGGCGATCATCAGGTGGAAGACCAGGAAGAGCTCGTCTTCGAGGGCGATGACCAGCCGCTTGGCCAGGCGGCGGACGCCCAGCACCCGCCGGCCCTCGGCGCTCGCGACCGACGGTTCCACCGAGCGGAGCAAGCTGGGACCGGTGATCCGGATCTTCTCCAGTCGCTCGCCGACGAGCCGGGTCTCGAGTGCCTCGACGTAGACAGTGAGATCCGGGTACTCGGGCAATCGCTTCGCCCCGGGGCCCTCGGCGCCTCAGTCGGAGGCGTCGTCCGAGCTCGCCAGCTCGTCGCGCAGGCTGGCGGGCAGGCCTCGCGACCGATTGGAGATCACCAGGAAGCGAACCGGCTGGTCGCTCCAGTTCGACCAGGTGTGCGGCAGGTGCGCCTTGTAGTGGAGGGTGTCGGCCGTGTGCAGGTCGTAGTCCTTGCCGTCGACCCGGACTTGGAGCTCGCCCGTCTCCACGATGATGCACTGCTCGCCGTCGAACGCGATGCCCTCGTTGCCGGTGCCGTTGTGCGGGTTGAGCATGACGCGCCAGACGTCGAGCATGGGGTCGAAGAGGTTGGCGGACAGGTGCTCCACCGACAGCTTTCGCAGCTCGCTGCTATTGACCTGCCGCTCCCGGGCGACCAGGTGCACGACCTCGACCGCTTCGGTGCCCTCCTGAAGGAGCTCGCTCGGCCGCCGGTCCAGGCCCCGGCAGATCTTCAGGAGCACGGCGATGGTCGGGACCATCTGCCGGGTCTCGACCTTCTGGATGGTGCTCGCGGCGACATCGCTGCGGCGAGCCAGTGACTGGAGCGTGAGGCCCGCCTCCTCTCGCCACTGCCGCAGCCGGCCCGCGATTCGTCCTACGTCGTGGTCCACTGGTGCTCTCCCGGCGCCCGATCGAACCCGACAGCATACCCCTACTTCCAGGCGAAGACAGGCTGATCGTAGTGGGCGACGCGGGTGGAGCGCCCCCAGATGGCGACCTCTCGGAGCTGGAACAGGACGGCGGCGGTGGGGGCATTGATCTCGGTCCCGAGCATGGGAATGGAGATCACCGGCCGGTCGCTCTCCGGGATCCGGCGGATCCGTGGGACGTCCGGGCGGTCGAGCTGGTCGAGGGGCACCCGATAGGCCGATTCCACCTCTCGGGGGTCGGGCACGAGCTCGACCTCGCCGTCCGCCCACACCACCACCGGGGTGATCACGAACCCGGAGCGAGTCGGGTAGTCGTCCAGGGTGCCCAGCACGCTCGACTCCGGCAGCGAAAGACCGACCTCCTCCCGGAGCTCGCGCAGGGCGGTCTCCTCGGCCACCTCGCCGGGGTCGACCCGGCCGCCGGGAAGGGCCCACTGGCCGGGGTGGTCGGGCAGTCGCGACGAGCGCCGGGTGATCACGAAGCACGCCCGCCCCGCGTCGTCGCCGAGGATCACGGCCGCGACGGCCGCCGGGGTGAGCGAGCCGTCGTCGTGGGGACGGCGATCGAACCGCTCCAGATTCTCGCGAATCCGCACCCGCAGCGCGTCGTCGAGGAGGAGTCCGGTACTGCTCACGGGCCCAACATAACGGAAGGCGAACGAAGCGGGCGTCGGCCAAACTATCCCCATGAGCGGAGACGTGCGCCGAGAGCGCCTGCGACTCGAAGAGCGCGGCGGCCTCGAGATCGCCCTGATGGACTGGGGCGGCGACGGACCCCTGGCCCTCCTCCATCACGCCAATGGCTTCTGCGCCGGCACCTGGGGACTGGTGGCCGAGGGCCTGCGAGCGCACTTCCACGTCGTCGCCATGGACGCTCGGGGCCACGGGGACTCCTCCCGGCCCGAGGGCTTCGAGTCCTACCAGTGGGGCCTCCTGGCCGACGACCAGCTGGCGGTGGCGGAGCGCCTGCGGGCCCGGATGGGAGGAGAGCGGATCGCCCTGGGCCTCGGCCACTCGTTCGGGGGCACCCTGACCCTGATCGCAGCCGGACGGCGGCCCGACCTCTACCAGCGCATCCTACTCGTCGACCCGGTCATCCTCCCACCGGCAGCGGGCGCGGCCGCCGACCCGAAGCGGACGGGGAGGAACTCGGAGCTGGCCGAGCGCGCGCGCAAGCGCCGCCACGTCTGGGCGAACCGCGACGAGGCCCGGGCGTTCTTCGCCGAGCGGGAGCTGTTCCAGGCGTGCCTGCCCGCCGCCCTCGATCTCTATGTGCAGGAGGGTCTGCGCGACCGGCCGGACGGCCAGGTCGAGCTCAAGTGCCCCGGTGAGGTGGAGGCCAGCATCTTCGGCAACAACCGGAGCCTGGACGTGTTCGCCGAGGCGGCCCAGGTGCGTGTGCCCACGCGACTGCTCCGAGCGCGGCGGGGCAACTTCCCCGGCCCGCTCTACGAGGCGCTGGCCGAGGAAATGAAGGACGCGTCCATCGAAGACGTGGACGCGGGGCACCTGGTGCCCATGGAGCGGCCGGACCTGGTGGTCGCGGCGGCACTCTCGTTTGCCGGAGGTGCCTAGCGCTACCGGCGCTGGCGTCGCAGGCGAGCAGCCACGATCAGCGCGCCGGCGCCGAACACGAGGCCCGCGCTGGGCTCGGGGACGACGCTGCCCGGCACACCGTTCTCGATGCTACCGCCGTCGCCGCCCTCATCGACCCGCGGGCTCAGAGCGGCCGCGGGAAGTGCCAGCATCGCCAGCAGTACACAACTGAGGAGTACCTTGGACACGATCTCAGTCCCCTTTTTTGCCATTCCGTCTACAGAGTTGCTGTATCAGTGAGTGCCGTCAAGACAGAAAAGGTCACACCCGATTCGGGGACGCGCATCTGCACGGGGTAGCATGCTGCCAAGAGGCGCCTTGAGGTGCCGCCCGAAAACATCGCCCGGCACGCCACGAGCCGGCAACTCTCGGCAATGTCGACCGAGCCACGAGTCAACGCCCAATGGAACACCCTTCGGCCATTCGCCCCGAACAGCACGCCGTCTTCAACGTGCAGAAGATGGGCAAGAGCACGCTCTTCGAGTCCGCCCGCATCCTGGTGGGGCTCAACTCGTTCGAGCTGGGCCAGGAGCACGCTCTCCACGCCCACGCCGGGTTGGACAAGGTCTACCTCGTGCTCGAGGGTCGCGGCCGGTTCCTGCTCGAAGGGGAGGAGATCCCCATGGAGCCGGGGACCATGCTGGTCGCGCCCGAAGGGGTGCCCCACGGCATCCGCAACACAAGCGACGGCCGGCTGGTCATCCTGGCCATCCTGGCACCCGGCCCCAGCTAGGAGAGCGGGCCGCCCTTCCGGGGCCCGGCGCTGACCCAGGGGTGGTCGGCCTCGTAGAACCGGTAGGGAAGCTCGACGCCCTTGCTGATTCCGACCCGAGGTCCGCGCGCCACGCGTCGCGGGCCGGCGCTCGACCGGCCGCGCAGGCGCAGCGGCCCGCGCAACAGGCTCAGCCCGTCGTGCTCGAGGCGGAGGTCGAGCGCCTGGGCCAGGCGCCCCGGTCCGCTCGCCACCTCGCGGCCGCGTCGGTCGGAGGCCAGGCCGCGCAGGGCGCACATGGTCTCCACGCCCGCCACCGGCTCGAGGGCGCGGAGCAGAACGCCCGCCCCCCGGCCCTCGGGCTCGCACACCACGTTCACGCAGGTGTGGATGCCATAGCTCCGGTACGCGTACAGGCGTCCCGGAGGCCCGAACATGCTGCCGTTTCGGGGTGTCGGACCTCGGTGACAATGAGAAGCCGGATCGCTGCCATCGCCCAGGTAGGCCTCGACCTCGATCAGCCGTCCCACCAACCGCGTGCCGTCGGGGAGGGTGCGAACCAGGAAGCAGCCCACCAGGTCGCGCGCGACCACGGGGCAGCGCCGCTCGAAGAAGGCGCGCCTCAGGACGGGACCGAGCTTCACGGCGCGAGACTAGGGGAAGACCCGAGAACAGCCACGGAGCCCGGTGGACTCTTGAGCGAAGGACGCCGCGCGCCGATGACAGGTGTATTCTTGCCGACGAGGAGCATGCGGCGATGAGGCGAGAGAGCAGCCCGGAGGGGGTCTCCTCCGAGACCGACGAGCAGGCTTCGTCGCCGCTGTTCGACACCTTCGGCATCAACGCCGGCTTCGTTGAGGATCTCCGCGAGCAGTTCCAGGTCGACCCCGGCTCCGTCGATTCGAGCTGGGCGGAGCACTTTGGGGCAGGCGGCGAAGCCGCGCGCAGCGAACCCACGCCCAGCCATGCCCGGCGCGAGGCGAGCGAAGCTCAGAAGGCGGAGCTCCCTCGCCTCCGGAGCGTGCCGGCCGCCACGGAGCCGAGCGAGGCCCACGGGTTCGATCCCAACGTCGCCGACAGGCACGCCCGCGTTCTGCGCATGATCCACGCCTTCCGAGCCCGGGGTCATCGCATCGCCCGGAGCGACCCGCTGGAGGGCCAGTCCACCTACTTCCCCGAGCTCGATCCCGCCCACTACGGGTTCGGTCACGAGGATCTCGACGCGCCCTACGCGGCCGGCGACCTGCCGGGCGGCGCGGTCCAGACCCTGCGCGAGATCCTCGAGTGCCTGCGCGCGACCTACTGCGGACCCATCGGCGTCGAGTACACCCACGTCCAGGATCCGGGGCGCAAGGCCTGGCTGCAGACCGCCATGGAGGAGGGGCAGAACCAGCCCCAGCTCGAGTCCGCGGACCGCAAGCGAATCCTCGAGAAGCTCTCGGCCGCCGAGCTGTTCGAGCGCTTCCTCCACACCAAGTTCATCGGGCAGAAGCGCTTCTCCCTCGAAGGCGCCGAGTCCGTGATCCCGCTCCTGGACACCGTGGTGGAGGACTCGCCCTCCCACGGGATCCGCGAGATCGTGTTCGGGATGGCCCACCGCGGCCGGCTCAACGTGCTCTCGAACACCCTCGGCAAGTCCTATGAGTCGATCTTCTCCGAGTTCGAGGACAGCCCGCTGCTCGATTCGCCCTTCGGCTCGGGGGATGTCAAGTACCACAAGGGCTTCTCGAACGACCGCCGCGTGGCGAGCGGCCAGCGCGTCCACATGACCCTGACCTCGAATCCGTCGCACCTGGAGGCGGTGGACCCGGTGGTCGAGGGCCGGGCCAAGGCCAAGCAGGTCCGGTCCGGCGACACGGAAGGCCGGACCATCCTGCCGGTCATCCTCCACGGCGACGCGGCCTTCGCGGGCCAGGGCATGGTCGCGGAGACCCTGAACCTCTCCCATCTCCGGGGCTACTCCACCGGTGGCACCCTGCACGTCATCATCAACAACCAGATCGGCTTCACGACCACGCCGTCCGAGGCGCGCTCCACGCTCTATTGCAGCGACGTGGCCAAGATGATCCAGATCCCGATCTTCCACGTGAACGGCGACGATCCGGAGGCGGTCATCCACTGCGTGAAGCTCGCGATGGCCTACCGGCAGCGCTTCGGCGACGACGTGGTGATCGACATGGTCTGCTACCGGCGCCACGGTCACAACGAGGGCGACGAGCCCAGCTACACCCAGCCGCGCCTGTACGAGAAGATCCGCAAGCGCCCGTCGGTGCGTCGGCTCTATAGCCAGCATCTCGTCGAGACCGGCGTGATCAGCGAGGACGACGCCGCGCGAATCGAGACGGACCTGGGGGACCAGCTTCAGCAGGCGCTCCAGGTGATCCACACCCGGCCGCCCGGACCCGACGAGCCCTACGAGCCCCACGGCCCGTGGACCGGCTACATGCGCACGCGCCCCGAGGAGGAGCAGGCGACCGCGGTGCCGATGGACGTGCTGACGCGCATCGCCGAGGGGATCGGGACGGTGCCCGCCGACTTCAAGGTGCACCCCAAGCTGCGCACGCTCCTCGACCGGCGCCGCAAGGCGATCCCCGAGGACGCGCGTCTCGACTGGGCCATGGGCGAGGCTCTGGCGTTCGGCTCCCTGGTGCTGGACGGTCACCCGGTCCGGCTCTCGGGTCAGGACTCGTCCCGCGGCACGTTCAGTCATCGTCACGCGGTCTTCGTCGACCAGGAGACCGGGGAGGAGTACACGCCCCTCGATCACCTGAGCGAGGACCAGGCGCGCTTCGAGGTGTACGACTGCCTGCTCTCCGAGGCGGCGGTGCTGGGCTTCGAGTACGGCTACAGCCTGGCGGACCCCAGCACCCTGACCCTCTGGGAGGCCCAATTCGGCGACTTCGCCAACGGTGCGCAGGTCATCATCGACCAGTTCATCACCTCGGCCCATGTGAAGTGGCAGCGCATGAGCGGTCTGGTGATGCTGCTGCCCCACGGCTACGAGGGGCAGGGCCCGGAGCACTCGAGCGCGCGCATCGAGCGCTTCCTGCAGATCTGCGCGGAGGACTGTCTCCAGGTCGCCAACTGCACGACCCCGGCTCAGTACTTCCACCTGCTGCGCCGCCAGATGCTGCGCGGGTACCGGGCGCCCCTGGTCATCTTTACGCCCAAGAGCCTGCTCCGCCTGCCCGCAGCGACGTCGCCGGTGGCGGAGTTCACCGATGGCGGCTTCCAGCCCGTGCTGGACGATCCGTTGACCGCGAGCCGCACCGACGACGTGCGGCGGGTGATCCTGTGCAGCGGCAAGGTCTACTACGACCTGCTGGCGGAGCGGGAGGGACGCTTCGGAGATGCGGCGGGAAAGGTCGCCCTGGTCCGGATCGAGGAGCTCTACCCGTGGCCCGACGAGCTCGTGGCGGAGACGGTGCGCAGCTACCCCCGCGCCGAGCGCGTGGTCTGGGTGCAGGAGGAGCCGGCCAACATGGGTGCCTGGACCTTCGTGCGGGAGCGCATCCAGGACGCGCTCCTTCCCAACGAGAAGCTCGCGTACGCGGGCCGGCATCCCAGCGCCAGCCCGGCGACAGGCTCGACGCGCGTCCACCGCCTGGAGCAGGCGGCGCTTCTCGACCACGCGTTCGACGGCCTCGACTAGACCGCCGACGTGCGCTGGCCGGCCCAGCTCGTCGTCCTCGGCGCAGCCGCGCTGTGGAGCTGTGCGGGCCCCGTGCCGCTGCCGAAGACGGAGGAACCGGAGCCCCCCCC
>JAPUKG010000050.1 GCA_027295775.1 Pseudomonadota bacterium | reverse complement strand
CATCGGAGTCCCCGGGCCGGATTCGGGTGAGTGCCATCACATCGGCACGCCGGCGGCCGGAGAGGAGTGATCCGTGTGGCTCAGGCTTCGACCCCCACCCCCAGCAGCGCATCGACCTCCGCGACGCGGCGGTCGGCTCCCATCTCTTCGAATAGACCGCGCGCCGCTCCCAGCGCTGCCAGGCGCCCGGTCTCGTCGTTCTGGAGCCGGGCCAGCTCGGCGCGCTCGAGCTGCATGATCGGGAGGAGGGCCCGGACGCCGTGCCGGGTGGCCAGGATCTCGAGGCGATCGAGCGCGCCCCTGATCCGCTCGGGGTCCGCGCCCTCGCCGGAGCGGAGTTCCACCCGGGCGACCGCGAGCTGGGCGTTCATCTCGGTCCAGGGCATGTTCGAGGCGCGCATGGCCTCCTCGGCGCACTCGCGCCCCGCGGCGGTGTCTCCGCACGCGGCCAGAGCCTGGGCGAGCCGCCCGAGGAAGGTCGACTCCTCGCCGAGCGCGGCACCCTCGCGACGGGCGATCTCGAGCGCGTTCCGCTGGGCCTCGACGGCCTCCTTCCAGCGGCCCGCCATGCCCTGCGCGATGCCGAGAGAATAGTAGGCGTAGACCCGCCCCAAGGGAGCGCGGAAATTCTCGGCGAGCTCCACAGCCTGTCGCGCGTGAGCCATCGCCGCCTCCGACTCACCGAGGAGATCCGCGAAGAGATTCGACCAGAAGTGGACGTAGCTCTGAAGCTCGACGGAACCCTGCTCGCGGACCATGCGCAGCACCCGCTCGAGGTCGGCCAGACACCCGCCGAGGCGTCCCCCCCAGGCTTCGAGGTTGCGACCGAGGCCCATCGCGAACGCGTAGGGCGCCCACCCATAGATCTCGGAGCCGTGGGCGACGTTCGCAGGCGGAGCCGAGACGATCCGCCGATACAGCTCGATGGCCTCGGCCGTCGCGCCCTCCCACCACAGGAAGATCAAGCAGGCGGGCGCGACGCAGACGAGCAGCTCGGCACTGCCCGAATCGTCGGCGAGCCGCAGGGCTTCACGGGCTTCCCGAATGCAGCCCGGGAGATCGCTGGCATTGAAGCCCAACCACATTGCGTAGAGCGCATGGAGGAGGGCGCGGGCTTCGAGGTCTCCCGCGCTCTCGGCGATCGCGCGACCGCGCTCGAACGCGCCCGTGACCTCGTCCTCTTCCAGACCCAGCTTCCAGGCCTGGCCGAGGATGCGCAGCTGCGCGCCGAGCTCGTGCTGGCGTCGCTCCTCGCCGTCCGGAACGCCTTCGAGCAGGGCGACTGTGGTGCGCAGATGACGGAGGGCCTCGCCCGCGTCGGTCTTGCTGGTCCATTCCGCCGCGCGCCGGTGCCAGCCGGCGGCGAGCAGCGGCTCTCCCGCCCCCTCCCAGTGGTGTGCGAGCAGTGCCGCGCGCTCGTCGAGCCGGTCCTGGTCGCGGGCCTCGATCTCTCGCGCGACACCGGCGTGGATGCGGGCGCGGCGCTCGTGGAGCAGCGAGCCCAGGGCCACCTCCTGCGTGAGGGGGTGCTTGAAGGCGTACTCCTCCACCGGGTAGAGCGACTCCTCGTGCACGAACTCGGCGCGCTCGCGCGCGCCGAGAGCCTCGCTGAGATCGCGCGCCGGCAGCTCGGCGACGGCCTCGAGGATGGGACGCGGAAACTCCTTGCCGATCACGGCCGCCGTCTGCAGGACCTGCTTCTCGCGCTCGTGGAGGCGGTCGATGCGCGCGGCGAGCACCGCGCTCACGCTGTCGGGCACCTCGAGGCGCTCGACCGCAGTGACCAGTCGGTACGCCCCCCTGGCTCCCTCCAGCTGCTCGGCCTCGATCAGGGTCTGCACGATCTCCTCGGTAAAGAAGGGATTGCCCTGGGTGCGGCCGTGGATCGCGTCGGCGAGCCCGGCGAGGCTGGGATCGTCTCCCAGGAGATCATCGAGCAGATCCCGGATCGCCTCCGGCCCGAGGGGGGCGAGGGGCAGCTGGTGGTAGTGCGACTTCTGCATCCAGGCCGCGTGATACTCGGGCCGGAAGTTCACGACCAGCAGTCTGCGCGTGCCCGCGACGGCCTCGACCATCTGCTCGAGGAACGCCTCACTCGCGGCGTCGATCCAGTGCAGGTCCTCGATCAGGGTCACTCGCGGCTCCTCGTCCTGGTCCTGCCGCCCCAGGCGGCGAAGCACAGCGAAGAGCTGGCGCTGGCGCGTGTCGGGCTCCGCAGCCGCCGCGGGGCGCTCGGGGTCCGGGACGCCGAAGAACTCGAAGAGCAGCGGCAGGGTGGCGCGGTACTCCTCCTCGATCAGGAGCATGCGCCCGGCGATCTTCTCACGCACCGTGCGGGGGCTGTCGCGCTCTTCGATCCCGTAGTAGGCGCGAAACACCTGGAGGATCGGCAGCAGCGGGATGTTGCGACCGTGGGCGACGGCCTGTCCCTCGAGCACCGACAGGCCCCGCGCGCGACACAGCTCGACGAACTCGAAGCAGAGCCGGCTCTTGCCCGTGCCCGCGTCGGCTACAACGCCCACGACCTGCCCGTTTCCCTCCCGGGTGCGGGCGAGAGCCGCCTCGAGCGTGTGCATGTCGTCCTCGCGGCCGACGAAGCGCGTGAGCCCCCGCGCACGCGACGCGTCGAAGCGAGTCCGAAGAGCGCCCAGGCCCTCGAGCTCGTGCACGGAGAGGGGCTCCGACTGGCCCTTCACGCGCGTCGGGCCGAGATCGCGCAGGGTGAAGTAGCCCAGCACGCTCCGGGCGGTGTGCTCCGTCAGGTAGATGCGCCCCGACTCCGCAAGGGCCTCCATTCGGGCGGCGAGACCCACCGTGTGTCCCTGCGCCGTGTAGTCCATGCGCAGGTCGTCGCCGATCTTGCCGACGACCACTTCCCCCGAGTTCAGGCCGATGCGCACCGACATGTTCAGGCCGCGCTCCAGGCGCAGATCGTCGGCGTGGCGGCGCAGCTCGTCGCGGAGCCAGAGCGCCGCGTAGCACGCGCGCTGGGCGTGGTCCTCGTGTGCAATCGGCGCGCCGAACAGCGCCATGATCCCGTCGCCGGTGTACTGGTTGACCGTGCCCTCGAAGCGATGCACGCCCTCTGCCAGGATCGAGAAGAAGCGATCCAGGATCCCGTGCCACTCCTCGGGATCGATCTGCTCGGCCAGCTCCATCGAGCCCTTGACGTCGGCGAACAGCACCGTGACCTGCTTGCGCTCGCCCTCCAGGGCGGACTTCGACTGGAGGATCTTGTCGGCCAGATGCTTGGGGGTGTACGCGCGCGGATCGCGCTCAGGTGCAAGCGTGGTGCGTTCCCCAAGGTGCCGCCCGCAGCCGTGACAGAACGCCTGGCCGGGG
>JAPUKG010000005.1 GCA_027295775.1 Pseudomonadota bacterium | reverse complement strand
GTGGAGGTCACCGCCACCACCGCCCTGGAGAAGGTGGTCGGGGTCTTCGGGATCTTCCTCACCTTCCTGGTCGCGCTGCCCTTCGGCATCAAGATCTTCGGCGACAACGCAACGCTCGTAGCGATGATCACGGTCCCACTGGCATTCGGCCTGATCGGCGGACTGCTGATGGTTCTCTGGTACCCGGGCATCGTGCAGTGGCTCGTCGAGCACATCCCGCTTCCGGGCAAGCAGCGGCTCAAGGGCATCGTGCTGCGCATTTCGCACTCGGCGGCCGCGTATCGCGACAAGAAGTTACTCGTCGTCCAGGCGCTCTTCCTCTCCTGGGTGGTGCACTTCACCACGGCGGCCATGTACTTCTTCACGGCCCTGGCGATCGGTGCCACCGGCGCCGAGTTCTGGCCGGTCACCTTCGCCTCTTCGATCCAGATCTTCGCAACGGTCATCAGCCCCTTCACCATTGCAGGCGAGGGAATCCGAGAGGCCGCCCAGTACTGGCTGCTGGGCAACCAGATCGGCGCGGGTCCGGCCATCGTATCGGCCGCGCTCGGCTTCTGGGCCGCCGAGGCATTGACTCTGGCCGGCGCCTACTTCTGGTGGTTCCGGCCGAAGGACTATGTGCCGTCGTCGTGCCTGGTAGAGGGCGAGCAGGTGGACTACGCGCTGGCGGCGAAGGCTGCCGCCAGCCTCGAGACCGACGAGGAGCGAGCGGCGCGCGAAGCGAGCGCGACGACCGAGCTGCCCGCGTTCGGCGTGCGCGCGCGGACCTCGGCCGGAGCCGGCCTGGCTGCGGGCCTGCTCGGGGGGCTCGTGCTCGGCGTGGCCGAGACGGTCGTGATCTCGCTCGGTGGCTTCGGTGCCGACGCCCAGGTGCTCTGGTACGGCCCCTTGGTGTATGCGCTGCTGCTCGGCGCGCTGGGACTCGGCGGTGGCGCGGCGCTCGCCGTGCTGCCGATGAACGAGGACGACATCCGCGGCTGGACGCCCAGCCTGGCGCTGCTCGCGACCTTCGTGCCGCTGGCCCTGTTCATCACGCTCTTCCGGCTACGCCGAGACGTGTACCTCGAGCAGATGCCGCCGGTGCCGGTGTTGCTGGCCGTGCTCGGTGGCGCCGCGGTGCTGGCGGTCCTCCTCTTCTTCGTCGGCCCACGCGTGTTCCGCGGCGGCGCACCCGCCAGAGCCCTGCGCCCGGCGACTGCGCTGCTGACGACCCTCGCCATAGCGATCGCCGGCGCCGCCTCGGCCATCTTCGTGGTGGGCGGGGGCGCAGACGACGTAACGCCTCCGGCCGTCCCGGCGGCGCTCGCGAGCCAGCCGAACGTGATCCTGGTGATGGTCGACACCCTGCGCGCGGACCACTTGTCCTGCTACGGCGGCGAGGTGCCGACACCCGCACTCTGCAGCCTGGCCGACGACGGCGGCTCGCGCTTCGAGGGGTTCGCCCACGCGTCGTGGACCAAGCCGGCCACCGCAACGCTGCTCTCCTCGACGCTGCCGAGCAGTCATGGCGTGATGTCGAAGCCCGCGGCGCTTTCGCAGGACGTGCTGCTGATCTCCGAGGTGATGCAGGAGCGCGGCTACCGCACCGGCGGCATCGTGTCGAACATCAACCTCGCCGCCAGCTTCGGCTTCCAGCAGGGCTACGACGAGTACCACTACCTTGCGCCCGACTATCTGTTCGGCGCCGACGAGTCGTCCTCGAAGCTGATCCTCTACCAGCTCGCGCGGCGCGTGTTCTTCAAGATCAAGCCGGGCCTGCGCGTCGGCGACTTCTACCAGAGCGCCGAGACGGTCAACGGGGTGGCGTTCGACTTCCTCGAGCGCCACCAGGATTCGCGCTTCTTCCTGTTCCTCCACTACATGGATCCCCACGATCCCTACTTCGAGCACCCGTGGAACGGGACCGGTATCGCGCGCGCTGCGAACCAGCACCCGGACCCGAGCCTGGCGGACGAGATGCACCGGCTCTACGTGGAGGAGATCAAGTACCTGGACCAGCAGTTCGCGCTCCTGATCGAGAAGCTGAAGAGCGAAGGACTGTGGGAGGACACGACGATCGCGTTGGTCGCCGACCACGGCGAGGAGTTCTACGAGCACGGCGGCTGGTGGCACGGCACGACCCTCTACGAGGAGCAGATTCACGTGCCCTTCCTGGTGAAGTGGTCGAAGCACGGCGGGCTCAATGGCGCGGGCGACGGCCAGCTGGTGCGCATGCTCGACGTGGCCCCGACTCTCGTCGCCGCGACCGGCGCCACGGTTCCGGACGTGATGCAGGGCATCGATCTGGTCTCCGGGCTGGCGTCCCGCAGTGATCGCGAGCGCATGGTCTTCTCCGAGGAGGACCACGAGGGCAACGTACTGCTCGGTGCGGATCGAGGCGAACGCCGGCAACCCGCGCGGCGTACCGGAGCTAGAGCTGTTCCATGTCGCGGCGGATCCGAAGGAACAGAGCAACGTGGCCGACGAGACCGCCTGGGTAGTGCAGGAGCTCCAGGCGCACGCTGACGCCCAGCAGAAGCTGGCGTCGACTCAGTCCGTGGGCGATGGCGCCGCCGCCGAGCTGACGCCGATGGAGGAGCAGGCGCTCCGGAACCTCGGCTACCTGGGGGATTAGGGCTCGAACGGCCATCTCCGGCCGGGAGAGCGTCCGGTTGACGGCCCCACGGCGGGCCTTTAGCCTGGATGTCCGGGTTCGAAAAAGCCGGGTGATTTCCGGCGCTTGCAGACCCGCGACCCGCCTATCGGGCTCCGCACCCCGTCCTGCTAAGCGCCACAGCGATCGAGAGAACCATGACCAAGCCTCCCGCAT
>JAPUKG010000499.1 GCA_027295775.1 Pseudomonadota bacterium | reverse complement strand
GCGACCTGGAGGAGCAGCTCGAGCGCATCCGGGGCGGCGAAGCCGGCGCGGATGCGGGGGAAGGGGCCGGTCCGACGACGGCGGGCGACGGCGCGGAGCTCACCAACAAGGACTTCTTCTGGGATCTCTGAAGCGAGGGCGGGGTAGCATCGGGCCATGACCGGAGACGGCTCCCGGCGCTGGGGGACGGCGCTGCTGGTGCTGGGCCTCGCCTTCGGGCCGCCGTAGCAGGCGAGCCGATCTGGGCGCAGCGTGTCGACGGTGACCAGCACCAGGTTGGGGCGCTCCCCGGTCGGCGCCGCGCCGCACGCAGCGCCGCAGGCCAGCAGGCCGGCGGCGAGCCAGGGCCGTATCCGGGCCCTCGACACGATCACTTCGCCAACTGCATCGAGCCCAGGAACTCGGCCAGCAGGGCTTCGAGCCGATCGGCTCCCGTCTCCTCCCGGTTCGTCGACAGCACCGGCATCGGGGCGGGCAGCTCCTCGCCGTCCACGAGCAGTGCCACCCGGGCGGGGCCGCCGGGCTCGCGGTCGCGGGCGTAGTAGCGATGGTCCGCGACCACCGCCACCCGCCGCCCCTGCTCGGCGAAGACCGGCCGGGGCGGGCCGGGTGCGGGAAGCGCCTGGGGGCGGGTGGGCAGGGGCTCCCCCTCCCAGCTCTCGGGTGCCGCCACCCCCGCTGCCCACAACAGGGTGGGCGCCACATCCACCCCGCTGACCGCTGCGCTGCCCGCTGCGTTGGCCTCCGATGCGATGGGGTGCGCCTCCCCGGCCGCCGGGTGAAGCGGGCCGGGTCCCCGGGACGGGCGCCACAAGAGGGGGACCCGCAGCTGCTCGAGCCCCAGGGAGTGGCCGTGAGAGAACCAGACGCCGTCCTCCCCGATCGCCTCGCCGTGGGTGGCCGTCAGCAGCAGGGCGGGCCGGCGGTTCGGCCGGTCGGTGGCCGACAGCAGCCGCATCAGCTCGTGCTCGATGCGGCGGATGCCCTCGCGGTAGCGTCGCTCGTACTCCTCGTAGTTGGCGATGGGCGCGGCGTCGAGGGGCCAGTGGAGGTCGCCGTAGTGCACCCAGAGGAACCAGGGCGAGCCGGCGCCGGCGAGCCAGCGGAGGGCGGCGTCGGTCGTCTGTGCGGCGGACCGGTGCCCGAGTGTCGCGACCGTCTCGATCCCGGAGCCCGGCTGCCCAGCCCCGGGCGCGAACCTCGGGCCGTCGTCGTAGTGGTCGAAGCCCTGATGGAGGTTGCGCGAGCGGTTGAGCTCGGCCTGGCTCACCACGGCCGCGGTCTCGTAGCCCGTGGACGACAGCACCTCCGGCAGGCTCTCCACGCCGCTGGGCAGGAAGGCCTCGGGTGCGCCGAGCAGGCCGTGCTGCGACGGGTAGAGCGAGGTCAGCAGGGAGGCCGCGGACGCTGCGCCCGACGGCGCGGTCGCGAACGCCCATTCGTAGATCGCGCCGCCCGGCGACGACCCCAGCGCGCACAGCCGCTCCCCCAGGTCCGTCGGCCCGCCATAGCAGGAGAGCCGATCCGGCCGCAGCGAGTCCGCCGTCACCAGCAGGAGATCGGGCCGCGGGGGCACGGTCGGCGCCGAGCCACACCCGGCTGCCCCCACCACCAGGGCCGCCACCAGGGGGAATCCCACCCGGGTACGCTCGAGCATGGCTGCAGGAATAGCGAACCGCTCGGCGGAGCGTGCCATGCTGGGGTCCGTGCTCACCTGCCTGGATCACGTGGTGGTCGCCGTGACGGACCTCGAGACGGCCACCGACCACTACGCCCGGTTGCTGGGCCGCAGTCCCTCTTGGCGCGGCTCGAGCTCGCTCGCCGACACATCCAACGCGATCTTCCGCACCGCGAACGTGGCGCTGCATCTGATCTCGCCGGCCCAGGACGGCCCCATCGCGAGCGCCGTCGGCAAGTGGCTCGAGAAGCGGGGCGAGGGTTTGTACAGCCTCACGTTTGCGTGCGACGACGCCGAGGGCGCGGTTCACTGGCTTCGCCAGCGGGGCCTCGAGGCGATCGATCCCATCGACGGCGAAGGCACAGGTGACGGCGACTACGGGATGCGGAGCTGGCGACTGGTCGTCCTGCCCCCCTCTTCGACGCGGCGCATCGCGCTCTCGCTGTCGCAGGACACGAGTGATCCCGCGGTGGTTCCCCCGGCCGCACTCGGCGTCGACTCGGCAGCGGCAGTCGAGGGCCTCGACCACGTGGTGATCTCCAGCCCGGATCCGGAGGCGACGCGCCTGCTGTACGGCCAGGCCCTCGGCCTGCACCTCGCCCTCGACCGGACCTTCGACGAGCGCGGCTTGCGCATCCTGTTCTTCTGCCTCGCCGGCGTCACGGTGGAGGTGGTGGGCTCGCTCACCGATCCGGTCCGGCCGGAGGCGGGCGACCGGTTCGGGGGCCTGGCGTGGCAGGTCAATGACGTGGCGGCGATCCGGGAGCGGCTCGCGCGCCAGGGCTTCGACGTCTCTGAGGACCGGGCGGGGCACAAGCCCGGGACCCGGGTGTGCACGGTGCGCAGCGACACCCACGGCGTCCCGACCCTGCTGATCGGGCCGGACGGCTGACCGCCCACACTGCCCAGACGCTCGCTGCGCTATCCTCCGCCCATGGCGGAGCCCGTCCCCCAGGACCCCTTCCCGGACGACCTCGAGGAGGCGATCCTCGAGCTGAAGCGCGAGCGGAACGCGATCCTCCTGGCCCATTACTACCAGGAGTCCGAGATCCAGGACCTGGCGGACGTGGTGGGAGACTCGCTGGCCCTGGCCCGGGCGGCCCAGCACGCCGACTGCGACGTGATCGCGTTCTGCGGCGTCCACTTCATGGCCGAGACCGCCGCGATCCTGAACCCGGAGCGAACCGTCGTCGTTCCGGACCTGGAGGCCGGCTGCTCCCTGGCCGACGGCTGTCCCGCGGACGCGTTCGCCGACTTCATCGCCGAGCACCCGGGCGCCAGGGTGCTCACCTACATCAACGCGTCAGCGGAGGTGAAGGCGATGTCCGACCTGATCTGCACCTCCTCGAACGCGGTCAAGATGGTGCAGCAGTTCGAGGGCGAGCCGCTGATCTTCGCGCCCGATCGCCACCTGGCGCGCTGGGTGGCGAACGAGTCGGGCCGCGACGACCTGATCGTGTGGCAGGGCGCGTGCGTCGTGCACGAGCAATTCAGCGCCAAACGTCTCGCCGTGCTCACCGTGAAGCACCCGGACGCGGAGGTGCTCGCGCACCCCGAGTGCGATCAGGCGGTGCTCGACCAGGCGGACTTCATCGCCTCTACCACCGGCATCATCAAGCGCGCGGTCGAGTCGCCGGCCCAGACCCTGATCATCGCCACCGAGGACGGGGTTTTCCATCAGATCCACCAGAAGGTACCGGAGAAGACGCTGATCCAGGCGCCGGGCATGGACGAGAGCTGCGCCTGCAACCAGTGCCCCTTCATGCGCCTCAACACCCTCGAGAAGCTCTACCTGTGCCTGCGCGATCTGGAGCCGCGGGTGACTGTCCCCGAAGGCGTGCGCGTCGGGGCGCTCCGGCCCATCGAGCGCATGCTCGAGCTCTCGTAGCGCAGAACCCGCGCGGACGGAAGTCGCTAGAACCCGTAGGCCTGCTTCAGCTCGGCGTCGCCTTCGGCGAGGGCGCGGGCGTACTCCACCATGACGCGGCACTGCTTCACGGTGGCGTCGTCCTGCATCTTGCCTTCGATCATGACGCAGCCGCTGCCATCGCCCATCTCCTCGATCACGCGCTTCGCCCACAGCACCTCGTCCACGGGCGGGCTGAACACCTTGCGGGCGATCTCGATCTGGGCCGGGTGCAGTGACCACGCGCCGACACAGCCGAGCAGGAAGGACGCGCGGAACTGGTCCTCGCAGGCGATCGTGTCCGCGATGTCGCCGTAGGGCCCATAGTACGGGTAGATCCCGTGGGCCGTGCAGGCGTCCACCATGCGCGCCAGGGTGTAATGCCAGGGGTCCTGCTGGGCGGTTACGCGCGGGGCATCCGGGTTCTCCGGGTCGGGATCGTTGCGCACCAGATAGCCCGGGTGGCCGCCGCCGACCCGGGTGGTCTTCATGCGCCGCGACGCCGCCAGGTCGGCGGGGCCAAAGGAGAGGCCCTGCATGCGCGGGCTCGCACCGCAGATCTCCTCCACGTTGATCACTCCGAGGTGGGTCTCGAGGATGGCGTGGAGCTGGAGCGGCCGGGTCAGGCCGGCCTTGGCCTCGAGTTGGGCGACGAGCTGGTCCACGTAGTGGATGTCCCAGGGCCCCTCGACCTTGGGGATCATGATCACGTCGAGCTTGTCGCCGAT
>JAPUKG010000498.1 GCA_027295775.1 Pseudomonadota bacterium | reverse complement strand
AAAGCCGTACCTTGCCCGCGGTATGGCGGTCGACGACTTCGTACCCAACTTCTCGTTCTTCTTCAGCAATGGTCTCGACGCCGAGTACAACGTGATGGGCCGGGTGGCGCGGCGCATCTGGGCCGTGGTGATGCGCGAGCGCTACGGGGCCTCCGAGCGGAGCCAGAAGCTCAAGTACCACGTCCAGACCTCGGGCCGCTCCCTGCACGCCCAGGAGATGGCGTTCAACGACATCCGCACCACGCTCCAGGCGCTCTCGGCGCTCCAGGACCAGTGCAACAGCCTGCACACCAATGCCTACGACGAGGCCGTCACCACGCCGACCGAAGACTCGGTGCGCCGGGCACTGGCAATCCAGCTGATCATCCATCGGGAGCTCGGACTGGCCCGAAACGAGAACCCGCTCCAGGGTGCGTACGTGATCGACGAGCTGACGGACCTCGTGGAAGAAGCCGTGCTCGGCGAGTTCGAGCGCCTGTCGGCGCGGGGCGGCGTGCTGGGTGCCATGGAGACCCAGTACCAGCGCGGAAGGATCCAGGACGAGAGCCTCCACTACGAATCGCTGAAGCACAGCGGGAAGCTCCCGCTGATTGGGGTCAACACCTTCGAGAAGCCACGACCCGAGCAGACGCCCCGGCCCGTCGAGCTCATGCGCTCGAGCGGCGCTGAGAAGGACGCCCAGCTCGCGAATCTCGCCGCCACCCATGCCCGCTACGCCGAGGAGGCCCCGGCCGCGCTGCGCCGCCTGCAGCAGGTGGCGCGCAGCAGGGGCAACGTCTTCGAGGAGCTGCTCGAGACGGTGAAGGTGGCAAGTCTGGGACAGATCACCGACGCGCTGTTCGAGGTGGGCGGGCGCTACCGCCGCTCGATGTGAAGAAGGGTTAGAATCCGCGCCCTCCGAGGAGTGAGTCATGACCTTTGATCGAGAGAAGTGGAAGGCCCTGGCGGACGAGGAACTGCGCGGCAGCTCTGTCGACGAGCTCGTCTGGGTGAGCCCGGACGGCATCCGCGTGAAGCCCGTCTACACCGCGGCCGACCTGGAGGAACTCGAGCACCTGGACACCACCCCCGGCCTCTTCCCCTTCCTGCGCGGGCCGCGCGCCACCATGTACGCCAACCGGCCGTGGACGGTCCGCCAGTACGCCGGCTTCTCCACCGCCGAGGAGTCGAACGCCTTCTACAAGGTCAACCTGGCCGGCGGCCAGCAGGGCCTGTCGGTGGCCTTCGACCTGGCCACCCACCGAGGCTACGACTCGGACCACCCGCGCGTCAGCGGAGATGTGGGCAAGGCCGGAGTCGCCATCGACTCGGTCGAGGACATGAAGATCCTGTTCGACGGGATTCCCCTCGACCAGGTGACCGTGTCCATGACCATGAACGGGGCCGTGCTGCCCGTGCTGGCCAGCTTCATCGTGGCGGGCGAAGAGCAGGGGGTGCCGCGGGAGAAGCTCGCGGGGACCATCCAGAACGACATCCTCAAGGAGTTCATGGTCCGCAATACCTACATCTACCCGCCCGAGCCCAGCATGCGCATCGTCGCCGACATCATCGAGTACACGGCGCACCACATGCCGAAGTTCAACTCGATCTCGATCAGCGGCTACCACATGCAGGAGGCCGGAGCGACCACCGTCCAGGAGCTCGCCTTCACCATCGCCGACGGCCTGGAGTACGTGCGCGCGGCCCTCTCGAAGGGTCTCGATATCGACAAGTTCGCCGGCCGCCTCTCGTTCTTCTGGTGCATTGGCATGAACTTCTATCTCGAGATCGCGAAGCTGCGCGCGGCGCGGCGACTGTGGGCCGAGGAGATGCAGAAGTTTGGGCCGACGGACCCGCGCTCGTTGATGCTGCGCACCCACTGCCAGACCTCCGGGGCGAGCCTCACCGAGCAGGACCCCTTGAACAACGTGGTGCGCACCACCATCGAGGCCATGGCCGCGGTGTTCGGCGGGACCCAGTCGCTTCACACCAACGGCTACGACGAGGCCGTGAGCCTGCCCACCGATGCCGCTGCCCGGGTGGCGCGAAACACCCAGCTGATCCTCCAGGAGGAGTCCGGGATTCCGGCGGTGGTGGATCCGTGGGGCGGCTCCTACTTCATGGAGTCGCTCACCGAGAGCGTGTATCGCGAGGCGCGGATCGCGCTGGCGGAGCTGGAGGAAGCGGGTGGCATGACCCGCGCCATCGGTCAGGGCATCCCCAAGCTGCGCATCGAGGAGGCCGCCACCCGGCGCCAGGCACGCGTCGACACTGGCGAGGACGTGATCGTCGGTGTCAACAAGTACCGCCTCTCCGAGGAGAAAGAGCTCGACGTCCGCGACATCGACAACACCGCGGTGCGCGAAGCCCAGGTGCGTCGGCTCGAGCAGATCCGGGCCTCGCGGGACGATGCGGCTGTGCAGGCCGCACTGGACCACCTGACCGAGCTCGCGAAGTCCGGCGAGGGCAACCTGTTGGAGGCGGGCGTGGAGGCGGCGCGGCTGCGCGCCACGGTGGGCGAGATCTCGGACGCCCTCGAGACCGTCTATACCCGGCACCGCGCGGAGGTCCGCTCGGTCTCGGGGGTGTACAGCGCCGCCAACCGGGACGAGGGCTTCGAGGCCGTCTGCGCCGACGTGCGCGCCTTCGGCGAGCAGGAGGGCCGGCGGCCGCGCATGCTGGTGGTCAAGCTCGGCCAGGACGGCCACGACCGCGGCATGAAGGTGATCGCCACGGCCTTCGCCGACACCGGCTTCGACGTCGACATCGGCCCGCTCTTCCAGACGCCGGAAGAGGCGGCGCGCCAGGCCATCGAGAACGACGTGCACGTGGTGGGCGTCTCGAGCCAGGCGGGCGGACACAGCACCCTCGTGCCCCAGCTGGTCGAGGCCCTGCGCGCCGGGGGCGGCGGTGACATTGCCGTGGTCGTGGGCGGCATCATCCCGCCGCGCGACTACGCCACGCTGCGCGAGCAGGGCGTGTCCGCGGTGTTCGGCCCCGGCACTCCGATCCCGAAGGCGGCGAGCGAGGTTCTCGAGGTGCTGCGAGCACGGCCCAAGTGACAGGCCGGGGGCGCTCCCAACCGGACGCGGAGCGGGAGGATGCGGAGCGGGACTCCGCCGAGCGCTACCGCGACGCGATCCGCGCAGGCGACCGCCGCTCGATCGCCCGCGCCATCACCCTGCTCGAGAGCACCCGCAGCGACCAGAGTCAGCTCGGCCGCGCCATCCTCGAAGCGCTGGTCCCGGACACCGGGGGCGCCATCCGGGTCGGCATCACGGGTTCGCCCGGCGTGGGCAAGAGCACCTTCATCGAGGCCCTGGGCCTGCGCCTGATCGGCGCGGGCCACCGGGTGGCGGTCCTGGCCGTGGATCCCTCGAGTCCGGTCACCGGCGGCAGCATCCTGGGCGACAAGACCCGGATGGAGCGGCTGGCCCAGCGCGAGGAGGCCTTCATCCGGCCGTCCCCGTCCGGCGGCTCCCTCGGCGGCGTGGCCCAGCGGACCCGCGAGGCCATGATGGTCTGCGAGGCGGCTGGCTACGACGTGGTGCTGGTCGAGACCGTCGGGATCGGCCAGTCCGAGGTCACCGTGGCCTCGATGGTGGACTTCTTCCTGGTGCTCCTGCTCCCGGGGAGTGGCGATGAGCTCCAGGGCATCAAGAAGGGCGTGCTAGAGCTGGCCGACGCCCTGGTCGTCAACAAGGCCGATGGGGACCTGCAGGCGGCGGCAGAGCGGACCCGGCAGGAGTACCAGAATGCCCTCGAGCTGATCCGGCCGTCCAGCCCATCCTGGACCCCCCGGACCCAGCTGGCCAGCTCGACTCAGGACGAGGGCATCGACCGGGTCTGGCAGACCGTGCTCGAGCATCGTCGGAAGCTCG
>JAPUKG010000497.1 GCA_027295775.1 Pseudomonadota bacterium | reverse complement strand
TGGCGCTGGCTGTGGAGCCACGCCACCCGTCCCTCGATCTCGTGGAGCCGATCGCTCTCGGGCAGCCGGAAGCGCATCTTGACCACGCTGCCCCGCGAGAGGGGGAGGTCCGACTCCAGGAAGAGGCCGCCGGCGCCGAGGGTCGTCGCGTAGTCGCAGTGCACGCCCTGATCCGACACGTAGTCGACCAGGATCCGGACCGTCCGGCGGCGGAATCGGCGGGTGTCCTCGATCGAACGCTTGGCCATGGACTCCTCCTGCGCGGTGCGCCGCCCGAGGGCCGCACCGCTCAGATCAGTGTGCCGCCAGCTGGGTGCACCAGGCAGACACACATCGGCGCACCAGCGACTTCGCCAGCGGCGAGCCGGAGACCCGCGCGCGCAGGTCCGCGGCGTCGGACAGATCTCGCCCGGCGCGCTCCTCGGGATCCTCGGTCAGGGCCAGCAGGGC
This sequence comes from Pseudomonadota bacterium, assembly GCA_027295775.1. Taxonomy (GTDB): domain Bacteria; phylum Myxococcota_A; class UBA9160; order UBA9160; family UBA4427; genus JAPUKG01. The sequence continues at coordinate 22,064 of JAPUKG010000497.1, read as the reverse complement.
ACCGCGCAAGTCGCCGCCCAGCTGGTCGAGGGCGGTGGCGGCAGCCAGGGCACGGAGCTCCTGGCGCCACAGGCCGAAGTCGATCGACACCACCTCGTCGAGGGCGAAGCCGTCGAGAGCGCGCCGGACCTTGCGGCGCGTCCACCGGCCCAACGCGCGATCCATCGCCTCGGACTCCGGACCCGCACCCCGCACCGAGCCCGCGTCGAGGGCCAGCGCAGCCAGGGTGGTGAGGGCCACGCCCAGGTCCTCGTCCGAGAGGGGAACCAGGGTGGGCGACGCGAGCTCTCCTTCGGCGCGGCGCATGGCCGACAGGAAGGCCTCTGCGGGGTGGCCGGGCTCCCCGCTCGAGGCGGGCTCGGTCGTGTCGACCGTGGCCAGCGTCAACCCGAGCTCGCTCGACGCCTCCAGCGCGGCCCGTCTCAGCTGCTCCCACAGCTCCGGCTCCAGCCGGGGCTCGCTGGCCAGGGTCAGGGGGACGTGGGCCGGCGCCCGCGCGCGCTCCTCGGGAGACGCGATGCCGAGCGCGCGCAGTAGCGCCAGGCCCACGTCGACCGCGTCCTCGCGTCGCTCGCGCGACAGCGCGAGGAGATCCCGCAGCGATGCGAGCCGCAGCGGATCCTCGTGGAGGAGGGCCCGATGGTGCTCGACCGCCTCGCACCAGCGCTCGGGAACGTGGGTCAGGAGCCGGGCGAGCGGCTCGCGTGCCTCGGTGAGGTCTGGGCGGAGCGAGACTGCGCGTTCGTAGCAGCGGATCGCCTCGTTCATGTCTTCGAGAGGACCGGCCATCAGCCGGCCGCGCTCGTGGTGAACCGCGGCCAGGCTCGGATCCCCGGGCTCGGGGTGGAGCCGCGCGAAGGTCTGCAGCGTCTCCGCCGCCTCGGCCCAGTGTCCCTGCGCCCGCAGCAGTCGGGCCTGGGCGAGACACGCCTCGCTGCAGCGGGGATCACCGGTCGCGGCCGCTCCGTACGCCTCCGCGGCCGCCGCCGCGTCGTCGCGCTGGTCGAGGGCGCGGCCGCACACCAGCGCGAGGCGCGCGCGCGCCGCGCCGTCTTCCACGTGCTCGAGGGCCTGGGTCGCGGTCTCGAGGGCCTCATCGCCTCGATCCGCGTCCCACAGGTGCTCCGCCAGGAGCAGCCAGGCCCGCGTGCTTCCGACGTCGGACGAGACGCTCTGGCGCAGGTGTCGCTCGGCACTCTCGGCGCGGCCGTCGGCCAGCTCGACCTCGGCCGCCCGAAGCCAGAGCGCCGCGGCGCCGGCCTGACCGGGGGCCACCGCGGCCCACGCCTCGATGGCGGCCACTGCGTCGTCGATGCGGCAGGCTCCTTCGTGGAGCCGGACCACGCCGGCGTGGGCCTCCGCCTCGCCGGCGTCGGCGGCGAGGGCGTCGCGGAAGCGGCCCAGCGCGGCGTCCGCATCGCCGGCCATCTCGAGGGCGCACGCGACCACGGTCAGGTGCCGCGCGCGTCGCGGGTTCTCACCGGGGAGCTCGAGCCGGCGCTCCAGTGCGCGTCGCGCGCCAGCCAGGTCGCCGAGCTCGGCCAGGGTCTCGCCCTCCGCTTCGAGGGCCTCACCGTGTTCGGGATCGAGGGACGTCGCGGTCGCGAAGAAGCGCGCCGCGGGCTCGAGGCGGGTCTGTTCGAGGGCGGCGCGTCCGCCGCACATCGCCGTCTCGAAGTGGAGCGCGTGGGGCAGCGTGCCTTCGTTGCCGGCGTCGAGCGCGCGGCCCGCGGAGGTCTCGGACTCGTCCCACTTCTCGAGGTCGGCCGCGGTCCGCGCCCGGTGCGCCCACGCCTCTGCACAGCTCGCGTCGCGTTCCACCGCGTGGCCCAGCAGCTTGAAGGCGCGCTCGGACTCGGTGCGCTCGACCAGGAGGGCCGCGCGCATCAGCCGATGTGTCGCCTCCCCGCCGTCCAGGAGATCGGCCGCCCGCTCGAGACAGTCGGCCGCCTCCGCCACGTCGCCGCGCGCTTCGTGCAGCCGGGCGGCCACGTCGCGGGCCTCGGCACTCCCCGAGTCGATGCCGATGGCCCTTGTCGCCCGCACGAGCGCCGCATCTCCGCGGCCAAGCTCTTCGAGCGCGCAGGCTAGCTCCAGGTGGTCCCGGCAACCCGCACCCGAGCCATCCTGGTCGCACCAACGGCCGAAGGTGTCCGCGAAGCGCTCCCGATTGTCAGCGGAGCGGTAGAGCTCCGCCCATTCCCGGGTGGCCTCGGGCTCGAGATCGGCGATCTCGGCCGCGCGCTCGTAGGCGCGGAGCGCCCGCGGTTCGTCGTTGCTCTCGTCGCGCGCCAACGCGCCGATGCGCAGCCAGACCCACTGGCGACGCTCGGGCTCGCAGTCGTCCAGCACCTGGATCTCGCGATCGTAGAGATCGAGGGCGGCGCTCCGGGCGCCACGCGATTCGGCCAGACGCTCGAGGGAGCGCAGGGAGTGGAGATCGCCGGGCTCGGTCTCGAGCGCTCTGGTGAATGCGCTCGCCGCGCGCTCCCGATCGTCCAGGCGGTGCCAGCAGACGTCGCCGAGCCGGCGCAGGAGCGCGGACTGCTCGTGGGTCGAGCCGCCCTGCTCGAGTTCGAGGTCGAGTCCGTGCGCCACCGCCGACCAGTCGCCGAGTCGCTCGGCGGTGTTGCGCAGGCCGCGGATGGCGGCCCGGTCGCCCGGGCGTCGCGAGAGCACCTCGCGGTACGCGTCCCGACCACCCGCCGGCGCGTGGAGCTGCTCGTCGCGAAGCCGCGCCAGCTCGAGCCACTCGTCCCCGTCCCCGTAGCCGGCGCCCCGGGCGAGCCGCGCGGCGAGCCGCCGCTCGAGCTCCAGGTGGCTGTGGTCTGCGCGCAGGCGCGCCAGCAGGGCGCGTTCGACCTGATCGAAGGCGTCGCGCTCGAGACGCGGCTCCGCGTCCGCGCCATCGACGAGAGCGCTCAGGTGGAGGAGCGCGGCCTGGGGATCGGCCAGGTCCCGCTCGTAGATCCAGGCGAGCTCGCGGCGCAGCTCGAGCCCGCGCAGGGTGGGAGCGCTGCCCAGGAGCGCCAGCTCCACCTCGGTGGCGCGCGCCCAGGCCTCCATCCATCCCGTGGCGCGCAGGGACCCGGACAGCTCGCGCAGGAGTTCGCGGTGCTCGTCGCTTCCGTGCACCGAGAGGGAGATGGCGCATAGCAGATGCGCGGCCGCGGCCTCCGGGTTGGCCAGAGATCCCACGTAGAGGAGCGCCGCGGACCGGTGCAGGGCTACGCGCTCCGCCGAGGCGGACGGATCCTGGCGGGCGATGCGCGCCTCGAGCACTTGCACCCGGTCCCTCACGCGTCCCATCTGGCCGTAGAGCCGGTCGAGGGCGTCGAGCGCCTCGAGGTCGTCGGGGGCGGTCTCGCGGGCCGCCTCGACCGCCGAGATCGCCCGGCCCGGACTCTCCAGATCCCGCTCCAGGACGCGCGCTCGCTCGAGGTGCAGCTCGCGCTGGCGGCCCGGGTCGTTCGTGAGCGCCAGCTCGTCTTCGAGTGCGCGGAGCAGCGCCTCCGGCCGTCCGGCCTGGCGGTGCACGTCGGCGATGCTCGCCACCACTCGGGGATCGTCGGAGCGCTCGGCGCGCAGCCGCTCGAGCCAGGGAAGGGCCGCGTCCGACGAGAGCTCCCGGCGGGCGATCTCGACGCCGGTCTCCAGGATCGCGGCCCGGTCCTCCCCCGCCCCCGAGGCCGTGCGCGCTTCCATGTAGAGACAGTCGAGGACGGCGGGCCAGCGCCCGAGCGTCTCCAGCACGCCGCGCAGGGCGCGGCGCATGCGCCGCGCATCGGGTGCGGCGGCCAGGGAGAGTGCCTCGCGATAGGTGGTGGCGGCGTCCTCCGGCCGGCCGATCGGCCAGGCCAGCAGGTCGCCCTTCCTCTCGAGCAGCGCAGCGCGCTGATCCGATGGGCAGGGCCGCGCCAGTCGATCTTCGAGCAGGGCGAGGCGATCGTCGTGGCGACCCAGTGCCTCGGCCAGTCCGGCCGCCCGCTCGAATGCCCCCGTGTTGCGCGGATCCTCCGTCAGCACCGAGTGGAGCTGATGGAGGGCCTCCTCCCTGCGATCCAGCTGCTCGCCCAGGATCTCGGCCAGCTCCATGCGCAGGGAGACGCGGGCCTCAGGCGTGAGGTTCGTGCGCTCGAGCTCGGTCTGGAGCAGCTCGGCCAGGGGTCCCGCCTCCTCCCGCTCGCGGTAGAGCTCGCGCAGCGCCGCGCTCGCGTCGCGATCGTCCGGCCGTTCGGCGAGGGCGCGGCGGTACACCTCCACTGCCTCGTCCCGGTCGGGGTCGCTGCCGCGCTCGCGCAGGGCCCGTCCCAGGCGCAGCAGCCAGCTCGCCCGCCCTTCCGGCTCGTCGCAGGCTGCGCACGCGCGCCGACCCAGCTCGATCAGATCGTCGCGGCGATCCACGCACTGGTAGAGGTCGGCCAGGGCCTCGGCGATCACGGCTACCGGACCCAGCTCGAGCAGCGCCGGCTCGAGGACCAGGATCGCGCCCTCCGGGTCGTCGAGGCGGTCCGCGCGAAGCGCGGCGATGCGCAGGCGCAGTGCGGTGCGGCGGGCGCGGTCGGCCTCGGAGTCGAAGTCTTCCGGCGCACGATCGAGGCGGGCTTCCAGTAGGCGCACCACGTCTTCGCCGCGATTCTGGCCCTCGTAGTGCTCGATCAGGAACTCGGAGGCCTCGCTGTGGCACGGGTCGAGCTCGAGGGCGCGCTCGAAGTGGCGGGCCGCGGCGTCGCCCTGATCGGCGTCGGTACACAGTCGCGCGGCCTGGGAGCGCAGCACGAGCTCGCGCTGGGGATCCGGGCTCGTTGCCAACTCGGCCTCGATCACGCGGCCCAGGTCCCCGGGCCGGTCGTTCTCCTGGTAGAGGAGGCCGAGGTTCCGCCAGATGTCGGAACGATCGGGCGTGAGCTGACCAGCCGCCTCCAGGTGCGCGATGCAGCCTTCCGCGTCGCCGAGCCGGTCGCGGCACAGGGAGGCCAACCGCTCGCGAAGCACCAGATCCTGCTCGGGTGTGCCGCGTCCGAGGCCGGACTCCAGCCGCTCGCGCAGCGCAGCCCACTCGCCGCAGCGCTCGAGGAGAGCCTCCAGTCGGGCGGCGGACTCGGCGGAGACGGTGGCATCCGCGGCGTCGTCTGCGAGCGCGGCGTAGGCGTCTCGTGCGCGCTCGAGGTCGCCGCTGGCTTCCTCCAGGAGCACTGCGCACTCGAACTCGCGGCGCGCGCGCTCGCAGGGGTCCGTCTCCTCGCGCGCGCGCTCGGCCAGGAGCTCGGCCAGCGCGCCTGGGTCGTTGCCCGCGCGCAGCGTCTTCTCCAGTCCGTCCAGCGCCTCCCCGCACGAGGGGGCGCGCTCGCGAACCGAGCGGAACATGGCCGCCGCCTCCTCGTACTGGGCCAGCCGGTCGAGCAGCAGCCACGCGCGCCGCAGGTCGACCCGGATCGCCTCCTCGCCGTCGGCCTCGGCCAGGGAGCGACTCCGCTCGAGCAGGCGCTGGGCGAGCTCCTCGAAGCGTCCGGCGCGCTCGAGGAGATCTTCCAGGCGTTCCTCGGTGCGCTCCGGTCGGTCGTCCAACGCAGACAGTCGCCACAGCACGACCACCGCACCGTCGAGGTCGCCGAGCTGCTCCTCGAGCAGGGTGGCGAGCTGGTCCAGGCACGCGGCGCGTTCCGCCGGCGGCAGCTGCTCGGCGATACGTCGCTGCAGCCGGGCCACATCCTCGACACGCCGCGCGTCTTCGTAGAAGCCCTTCAGCTCCTGGAGCGATTCGAGATGGTCGGGCTCGATCTCGACGGCGGCTTCGAGCCAGTGTGTCGCCCGCTCGAGGTGGTTCGCATCGCGCTCGAGCCGCGCCAGCCTGCGGCTGTTCTCGGCCTGTTCGGCGCCGCTCATCAGTCGGTCGAGCTGCTCCAGCAGGGGGATCTGCTCGGGGCCTTGGCCGAGCTCGTCGTGGAGTCGAGCGGCAGTCTCGAGCGCCCTGCGGTCGTCGGTCACCGCCTGGAGCAGCTTCTCCAGCCAGTGGAGGGCGTCCTCCTGCCGTCCCCGCTCCTCGAGCAGCCGGTCCAGCTCCCAGACCAGGTGGGCCAGGCGGCCCGGGTCGCTGGTGACCGCGGCCTCGCGCTCGTAGGCCCGCAGCGCCAGTTCCTCGTTGCCGGTCGCCAGGGCAATCCGCTCGAGTCCCCGGAGCCCGCGCTCGAAGCCCGGGTCGAACTCGAGCGCGGCCTCGAAGGCGCGGGTCGCCCCCTCTTGATCGTCGAAGCGCTCGTCCAGGAGCTCGCCCAGGGCGCAAGCGCGAGTCAGGCGCTCTTCCGCGGGTCCCTCGCGCGACGCTCGTTCGAGCACCGCGCGGAGCGGCTCCCAGGCCTCGGCTTTCCGGCACAGGAGCTCCAGGGTCGAGGCGATCTCGGGCGCGTCGGGCTGCGCATCGAAGGCGCGCATGTAGGCGTCGAGGGCGGCCTCGGTGTCGGCCAGATCCTCGTCGTAGATCCGCCCCAGCTGGCGGAGCGCGGCGACCCGCGCCTGCAGGTCGTCGCCTGCCAGCGACGCGCGCTGCTCCAGGATCTCGGCCAGCTCCGCGCCGCGACCGAGCTTTGCCAGCGTAGCCGAGAGCGCCTCTAGCACCCGTGGGTCGTTGGGCGCGCTCTGGTGGGCGAGCTCGAGGTGCGCGCGGGCGCGCTCCTCGTTGCCGGCGTGCGAATGGAGCTGGGCGGCTTCGACCACGATGCTCGTAGAGGAGCCCTCGGCGTCGAGGGAGATCACCTGGTCGAGGGCTTCGAGCAGGGCGTCGCCGTTTCCCGCGCGGCGCTCGAGGTCGGCGCGCGCGCGCTGGACGTCGGCGTCGTCGGGACACAGCTCGACGGCGCGGTCGAGCCACATGCGCGCGGCCTGGGGATGATCGAGGTGGTCCAGGTGGAGGCGCCCCGCCTCGAGGGCGATGGCCGTGCGGCGGCGGGCGCCGGCGGCCAGGTCGAACTGGCGCTCGTAGAGATCCGCCAGCAGCGGCCACTGCTCGCGCGACGTCGCGAGTTGCACCAGGGCTTCGACGGCGTCCTGGTTGCGCGGGTCTTCGGTGAGGGCACGGCGGTAGAGCTCGGCGGCGCGGTCGGGCTCGCCCATCCGGCCGGCCATGAGCTTGGCGAGCGAGACCAGGGTCGGCGCGCGGTCGGGCCCGCGTTGCGCCTCGGTCAGGAGCTCCCAGGTCGTCACCGCCTCGTCGAGGCGGCCGAGCTCCTGGAGACATCGGGCGCGGCCGGCGAGGGCATCCTGCATGCCCGCGTTGGTCTCGAGCGCGCCGTCGAAGCATTCCAGCGCCTGGGCCGGATCCGACAGATGGGCGAGCCAGATGTCCCCCATCTCGCTGAGGAACGCGGCCTTCTCGTATGGCTCCATCGGGATCTCGCCTTCGAGCTCCGCGATCTGGAGCACGAGATCCCACTGGGATCGCTGGGCGTGGATCTGTCGCGCCTGGTGGAGCGCGGGCCGGCACTGCGGGTCGAGGCGGGCGACCTCCCAGTAGCATTCGAGTGCATCGTCGGCCCGGAGGCAGCGCTCCTCCAGGAGCTGTCCCAGGCGGAAGAGCACCGCCACGCGGACGGCTGGCTGGTCTTCCAGCGTCGGCGCGTCGGCGCGGCGACGGTAGAGGGTGACCAGCTCCTCCCACTCCCCCGCCAGGAAGTGGTGCTCGTCCAGGGCCTCGAAGGCCCGGTTGTCTCCCGGATCGTCCTCGAACGACTGGCGATGGTCTTCCAGCGTGGCGCTCAACGTGCCCCCTCCGACGAGCTCGATCGACTGGGTTCCTCGGTGGTTTCATCGACAGCGACAGGGCCCCACTTGAAGGGAATCCGTTGCCCCGCGAGCGGTATTTGAATAGACTTTTCAGGGGCTTAGCGATGATCCACTCCGCTCTCTCCATGCCTCATGTGGGTGTGTTTCAACCCAGAGGCGGCTGGTTGGTGGTGGGCCGACGGTCGCGCTATTACCGCGACGGCGAGGACGCCGTCCTGATGGCCGCGATCCTGCCCGACGCACTTGGATGAGTCAGCCCTCCGCCGACACAGACGCCCGGTCGCTCCCCGTGCGGGTCGATGCGGAGGTGTTGGAGAATCGCGACGAGGGCGGCGGCAATCACCACCTGTGCCTGCGCGTGCCCGACTGGCCGGGGTCCGCCCCGGGCCAGTTCGTGATGCTGTCCGCTGGCGCGCGAAGCGCCGTGGAGCGGACGGATCCGCTGTTGCCCCGACCCATGGCGGTGTACCGCCAGAGCGGATCCGTCGTCGAAGTGCTCTACAAGGTGACGGGGCGCGGGACCGCGCTGCTGGCCCAGGTACGGCCCGGTCAGCGGGTGCGCACCGTCGGGCCCCTGGGCTGCGCCTTTCTGCGCCCGGACGCCGCGAAGCCGGCGATCCTGGTCGGCGGCGGGACCGGGATCGCTTCGCTTCACGAGCTGGCGGCGCAGTGCGCCGAGGCGATAGAGGTGACGGTGCTGCTCGGCGCGCGGACGGCCGAGGAGCTGATGGCGCGCGACGACTTCGCGGCGCTCCCCGTCGAGCTCCGCATCGCCACCGACGACGGGAGCGAGGGCCACCCCGGCGTGGTGACCGAGCTGCTGGAGGAGATGCTCGCCGAGGGCGGCGCGCCCGGCGTCTACGCCTGCGGCCCCACCCCGATGATGCGGCGCTGCGCCGAGCTGGCCCGGGCGGCCGGCGCTCGCTGCCAGGTCTCCCTCGAGAACCACATGGCCTGCGGGTTCGGGGTGTGCCTGGGTTGCGCCGCGCCCCTGGCGGAGGGCGGCTTCGCGCTGGTCTGCACCGAGGGCCCGGTCTTCGACGCCGCGCGCGTGGCGTGGGAGACGCTTCCGTGAGCGGCGCCACCGTCGACAGCCGGGTCACCTTGGCGGGGATCGAGCTGCGCAACCCGGTCCTGACCGCGTCGGGCACTTTCGGCTATGGCACCGAGTTCGCGCCCTTCCTCGACCTGCGTCGCATCGGGGGATTCGTCGCCAAGAGTCTCACCCTCAAGCCGCGGACGGGGAATCCGCCCCCGCGCATCGCCGAGGCGCCCTCGGCGATGCTCAACGCAATCAGCCTGGAGAACGTCGGCGTCGAGGCATTCGTGGGCGAGAAGCTGCCGGCGCTGCCCGACGACGTGGTGGTGATCGCGAGCGTCTTCGGCACCGAGATCATGGAGTACGCCGAGGTCTGCAAGCAGCTCACCGGTGTTCCCCGCGTCGCGGGCCTCGAGGTCAACGCGTCGTGTCCGCACGTGAAGAGCGGCGGCATCGAGTTCGGGCAGGACCCGCGCGTGCTCGCGGACCTGGTCCGGTCGGTCCGACGTGCGACCGATCTGCCGCTGCTGGTGAAGCTCTCGCCGAACGTGACCAGCATCGCCGAGATGGCCCGGGTCTGCGAAGGCGAGGGCGCCGACGGCCTCTCCCTGATCAACGCCGTGCAGGCCCTCGAGGTGGATGTGGAGACCCGGCGCCCGGTGCTCCAGAACGGACTCGGCGGGCTGTCGGGCCCGGCCATCCGCCCCATCGCCCTGCGCATGGTGTGGCAGGCGGCCCGGGCGGTCGACATCCCGATCTGCGGGATCGGGGGCATCTCCGACGCCGCCGACGCGGTCAAGTTCCTGCTGTGCGGCGCCACGGCGATCCAGGTGGGAACCGCGAACTACCTGAACCCCATGGCGGCAGGCGAGATCGCGGACGGGATCGCTTCCTACTGTGAGGACCATGGGGTTGGCCGGGTCGCTGATCTCGTGGGGGCTCTCGAATCCTTCTGAGCTCCGCCTCGCAGGTCGCGTCTGGCCCGGGGTCTCAACCCCCCGCGTGGACGCGTCAGAGCCCGAGGAGTCCCTTCGAGCCCCGCCGGGGGGGCTCCGCCCGGTGCTGGCAAGCGGAGCGCCTGCCGACCCCCAGGGTGCCACGGGAGCCGCTTCGCTCCCCGCGCAGCGAGCCGCAGGCGAGCGAAGTTCACAAGGATGGTTTAAATTACGCGGGCTTACGAAGGGAACGACCTTCGCAAGTGGGGTGTCGTGCGGCCTCGGGCACGGCAGGAAAGTGGACTCTCGTCCGCTTTTTTTGTTTGAGGGGCCAGGGAGTTCTAGTTCGGGAGTGGATTGGAGTGTACGGGGACATCCCCGAGGCCTTGCGAGCCTTGATCGAGCCCGTGGTCGAAGACCACGGTTGTGAGCTGGTAGACGTGGAGATCCAACAGGGACACGGGCCGGGAACGGTGAGAATCACAGTGGACAACGTGGCGGGGAACGGACGGGTATCCGTCGGCCGCTGCGCGGAGATGTCGAGGGAGATCGAGACGCATCTCGATGCCGCGGACGCCATCGCGGGCCGATACCGGCTCGAGGTGTCGTCCCCGGGACTCGACCGACGGCTGGCGCGGGAGAAGGACTTCGTTGCCGCCCGCGGGCTGGAGGTGAAGCTCGAGACCCGCCGTCCCCTGGACGGGCGACGGCGCTTTCGCGGCCGGCTTCTCGACTTCGAGAACGGCTGGGCCGGGCTCGAGGTCGACGGCGTTCGCGTCGAGATTCCCTTCGAAGAGATCAAGAGGGCCAATACGGTCTACCAGTTCAGTCGCGCGGACTTTACCGGCCGCGAGGCGGACTGAGGGCTGGGGGGCAAGAGAGTGGCCATGCTCGGTCTGAACCTGAAACGCGAGATCGATCAGATCGCCAAGGACAAGGGCATCGACAGGGACGAGATCGTCGGCGCTCTCGAAGAGGCGATGAAGCAGGCTGCCCGCAAGAAGCACGGGCAGGAGAAGGAGATCGAGGCCCGCTTCAACGATGAGCTCGGCGAGATCGAGCTCTTCGAATTCCGCGAGGTGGTGGACGAGGTCACCGACGAGGAGACCCAGATCAGCCTCACGACCGCTCGCGAGTTCGACCCCGACGCGGAGGTGGGGGACGAGATCGGCGTCAAGATGGACACGACCGGCTTCGGCCGAATCCTCGCCCAGGCGGCCAAGCAGGTGATCATCCAGCGCATTCGCGACGCGGAACGCGACAACGTCCACGACGAGTACAAGGACCGCAAGGGCGAGATCGTGAACGGGATCGTCCGTCGCTTCGAGAAGGGCGCGATCATCGTCGATCTCGGCCGGGCCGAGGCCGTGATCCCGCCCAAGGAGCAGGTGCCCCGCGAGAGCTACCGCCCCGGCGACCGGGTGCGCGCCTACGTGCTCGACGTGACCAAGGCGACCAAGGGGCCGCAGATCATCCTGTCTCGCGCCTGCATGGAGATGCTGACCAAGCTCTTCGAGCAGGAAGTGCCGGAGATGTACGAGGGGATCGTGACCATCGAGTCTTCGGCGCGGGAGCCCGGGGGTCGCTCCAAGATCGCGGTGGCGTCGCGCGACAGCGACGTCGACCCGGTGGGCGCGTGCGTGGGCATGAAGGGCAGCCGGGTGCAGGCGGTCGTGCAGGAGCTTCGGGGCGAGCGCATCGACATCGTGCCGTGGAGTACCGACCCCGCGCGTTACGTGTGCAGCGCGCTCTCGCCGGCCCAGGTCTCCAAGGTCATCATCGATGAGAACGCGTCGTCGATGGACGTGATCGTCCCCGATGACCAGCTTTCCCTCGCCATCGGGCGACGCGGTCAGAACGTGCGCCTGGCCGTCCAGCTCACGGGCTGGCGGATCGACATCAAGAGCGAGTCGAAGATGCGCGAGGTGGCCCAGTGGCTGGCGGAGGCGGTCTCGGTGGTCGAGGGCTGCGGGGAGCCCGAGGCCGAGCTGCTGCTCCAGCAGGGGACCACGTCCCTCGAGGACCTGGCCGAGTGCGATACCGAGCTGCTCTCCTCGCTTCCCGGCATCGACGAGGCCGGCGCCCTGGCCATCAAGGCGCGCGCCGCCGAGCTCGCGGTGCAGAAGGCCGCCGAGGAGGAGCAGGCGCGGATCGAGGCAGAGCGCGAAGAGGCGGAGCGGATGGACCAGGAGCGCGCCGAGATGGCGGCCGCCGCGGCCGCCGCGAGTGAAGGGGCCGCTGCAGCGGGCGACGACGGACGGGCGCCCAGCAGAGAGCCGAGCGAGAGCTAGGAGCCGCGTCAGCACGCATGTCGAAGATCAGGGCATATAAGCTCGCCGAAGAGCTCGGCCTCGAACGCGACGAGTTCGTGGAGAAGGCCGCCGAGCTGGGCTTCGAGCTCAAGAGCGCCATGGCGGCCCTCGAGCCCGAGTTGGCCGACCAGCTGCGCCAGAAGATGGGCGGCGCCAAGCAGCCCAAGGGGGCCGTGATCGAGGAGCGCGTCGAGCGCGGCGGCGCGACGACAGTCATCCGGCGCCGCAAGCGAGTGGAGCCCCCGCCCGAGCCCGTCGAGGTCCCGACCGCCCCGGAGCCCGCGGCAGCCGAGCCGGCACCGGCGGCCCAGGCCCCGGTCGTCGAGGAGGTGACGGCCGAGCCCTCCGAGACCTCGGCCGAGCTCGACGCCCAGCCGACGGCGGTGGCGGCGGCGCCGGCCCCCAAGGATTCGCCACCTCGCACCGAGGCGCCGGTGGACCGGAAGGGCAAGCAGCGAAAGCGGGTCCGCGAGGTCGTGAACCTGCGCGAGCAGGAGCAGTTCGCGCGGCAGGTGACCGGTCGCACCGGCCCGCGCCGCACAGCGGTGCTGGACACGCGCTCGATGATCAACCCGCGTCGCCGCCGCAGGGATGCCCCCGCCAAGAAGACGGCGCCCAAGATCGTGACCGAGCAGAAGCCGGTGATTCGGATCGAGGGCGAGATCAGCGTCGGCGAGCTCGCCAGGGCCATGGGCATGAAGGCCGCCCAGGTGCAGGGCAAGCTGATGGCCCTCGGCACCATGGTGTCGGTCAACCAGACCGTCGATCTCGAGACGACGCGCAAGCTCGTAGGCGACATGGGCTTCGAGGTCCTGGACGTCGGCTTCAAGGAGGAGGAGTTCCTCGACGCGCAGGCCACGGAGGAGGGAGCGGCGGGGAACGAGCAGCCGCGCCCGCCCGTGATCACGGTCATGGGTCACGTGGACCACGGCAAGACCTCCCTGCTGGACGCCATCCGCAAGACCGACGTGGTGGCGGGGGAGGCGGGCGGGATCACCCAGCACATCGGCGCGTACCAGGCGATCGCCGGCGACGCGACGCTTACCTTCATCGACACACCGGGCCATGCCGCGTTCACGTCCATGCGGGCGCGCGGCGCCCAGGTGACCGACATCGTGATCCTGGTGGTGGCCGCCAGCGACGGCGTGATGCCGCAGACCATCGAAGCCATCGAGCACGCAAAATCCGCGGGCGTGCCGATCGTGGTGGCGGTCAACAAGATCGACCTGCCCGGGGCGGATCCCAAGTTGACGCGCCAGCGGCTGATGGAGCACGAGCTGGTGTCGGAGGAGTTCGGCGGCGACGTGATCTGCGTCGACGTGTCCGCCACCAAGGGCACCGGGCTGGACAAGCTGCTCGAGATGGTGTCGCTCCAGGCGGAGTTGCTGGAGCTGAAGGCGGATCCGTCGCGCAGGGCCAAGGGCATGGTCCTCGAAGCGGAGCTCGACAAGGGGCGCGGGCCCGTGGCCACGGTCCTGATCCAGGACGGGACGCTCCGGCTCGGGGACATCATCGTGGCGGGCACGAACTGGGGCCGCTTGCGGCTGATGGAAAACGACGCGGGAGAGCTGGTGAAGGAGGCTGGTCCCTCCGTCCCGGTGCAGCTCGTCGGACTCTCGGGCGTCCCCGAGGCCGGGACCCCGCTGCACGCCGTCGAAAGCGAGCGGGTCGCCAAGCAGATCGTGGATCACCGCGAGGATCGCGAGCGCGGCCGCCCGGTGGCAACCCGGCCCAAGCTCAGCCTCGATGAGTTCTTCGCCCAGCAGGAGGGCGGGGGCCCCAAGGAACTCGGCGTGGTGCTCAAGGCGGACGTGCACGGCTCGGTCGAAGCCCTGAAGGACGCCCTCGAGAAGCTCTCCACCGATAGCGTCAAGCTCAACGTCATCTCGGCCGGCGTCGGCGCGATCACCGAGAGCGACATCATGCTGGCGCGCGCCAGCAACGCGATCGTCCTCGGCTTCCACGTTCGCCCGGATCCGGCGGCCCGAAGGGAGGCGGAGAACCAGGGCGTGGATGTGCGCGTCTACAAGGTGATCTACGACGTCCTCGACGAGGTGAAGGCCGCCATGGTCGGGCTGCTGCCGCCCACCGAGGAGGAGAACATGCTCGGCCGCGCCGAGGTGCGGGAGATGTTCACGATTCCGAAGCTCGGCACGATCGCGGGCTCGTACGTGACCGAGGGTCTGGTGCGGCGCAATGCTCTGTGTCGGCTGGTTCGCGACGGCGTCCAGATCTACGAGGGCCGCGTGGGCTCCCTCAAGCGCTTCAAGGACGATGCCCGCGAGGTGCAGAACGGCTTCGAGTGCGGCATCGGGATCGACGGCTACAACGACGTCAAGGTCGGCGACGCCATCGAGGTCTACGAGATCCAGGAGAAGCCGGCTACGCTCTGAGGGGCGCCTGTTCATGGTCGTCGGCGCTGCCCTGATCGAGCTCCATGTTCACGGCTCGCACTCTCTCAAGGAGAAGCGGGGCGTGGTTCAATCCATCAAGGGGCGGCTGCGCAACCGCTTCAACGTGGCTGTGGCCGAAGTGGGAGGTCAAGATACCTGGCAGCGCGCGCTCCTGGGTCTCGGCGCGGTGGGCTCCGATCGGACCCGGGTGCGCAAGGTGCTCGAGCAGTCGATCGAGTTCGTCGAGCAGCTCCACCTCGCCGAGGTATTGAACTCGGAGGTCGAGTGCCTGGTCCTCCCGCACGAGGGCCTGGGCGCGGCTCCCTGGGACGACGCGGAAGAAGAGGAAGAGAGTTGACGCTGCGCACCGAGCGCGTCGGCGAACAGCTCCGGGCGGAGATCGCCCGGGTGCTGCGCGAGGACGTCAAGGATCCCCGCCTGCGGCTCGTCACCCTGACCCGGGTGGACGTGTCTCCCGATCTCGGCAACGCGATCGTGTTCTGGAGCGCCATGGATGTGGAGGATGCGGGCCGCGAGGAGGCGGTGGCGGCGGGCCTCGAGGCAGCGGCGGGCTACGTGCGACGTCAGGTGGCCCATAGCCTGCCCCTCCGGCGTACCCCGGCCCTCCGCTTTCGGCACGATCCCTCTCTGGCGCTGGGGGGACGGACACTTTCGGTTCTGAGGTCGCTCGGGGAAGCGGAACACGCGGGGAAGCACGGGGGGGATGACGAGGTCGAAGAGTAGGAGGCGACGGGAGACGCCGGGCCCGGCCGGCTTCCTCGCGGTGGACAAGCCGCGGGGCTGGACCTCCCATGACGCCGTCGATGCGGCCCGGCGCTGGTTGGGCACGCGCCGAGTCGGACACCTGGGCACCCTCGATCCCCAGGCCACGGGGGTCCTGCCCCTTGCGGTCCGCGAGGCCACCAAGCTGGTCAACTACGTCGAAGACAGCGACAAGAGCTACATCGGGAGCGTCCGCTTCGGCGTGGAGACGGATACCCTGGATGGCGAGGGCCGCGTGGTTCGCACCTACTCGGGGCGATTGCCCGACGAGCAGACGGTGCGCGGCGCCCTGGCGGAGTTTCGGGGCGACATCGAGCAGATCCCCCCCATGTTCAGCGCGGTCAAGCTGCGCGGAGTCCCGTTGCACCGCCTGGCGCGCAAGGGAGAGGAGGTAGAGCGCGCGCCAAAGAAGGTCCGCATCCACCGACTCGAGCTCCTCAAGCTGGACGCCGAGGCCGGCGAGGCCGAGATCGTGGTCGACTGCTCCGCCGGCACCTATGTTCGGACCCTCGCGTCGGATCTCGGCCAGCGCGTGGGATGCGGCGCCTATCTGTTGAAGCTGCGCCGCGTCAAGAGTGGGCCCTTCCACATCGAGGACGCCGCCTCGGCGGACGAGCTGGCCGCGCTGGCCGAGGCGGGGCGGATCGGCGAGCGGCTGGTCTCACCGGCCGCGGTGCTCGGACTGCCCACCTGGACGCTGCCGGAGGCGGGGGCCCGGCGCGTCATGCACGGCGCCGAGATTCCGCCGGGCACCACCCTGCGCGTGTCCCCAGGGGCGAGGGTGCTCGCGATGGACGAGCAGGGCCGGCCGCTGGCCCTGCTCGAGATGCGCGCCGATCGGCGGATGTGGCCACTTCGCGTGCTCCGGACCGCGGAATCCCCATGATCCGTGGGGATTTGCGCGGCGTGGGGGCGTCTGTCACACTCCGCGCCGCCGGGGGGACCGCGGGTTCCGCGCGATGGCGGCCCTCTGGAGGCGCTGTGCGCTGCAGAGGGCACGCGAGGGGAATCGAGTTGATCTCGACTGAGACCACGAAGAACGTCGTCGAACAGCACCGGTTGCACGAGAAGGACACCGGATCCACCGAGGTCCAGGTTGCGCTCCTGACCGAGCGCATCAACGAGCTGTCCGAGCACTTCAAGGTTCACAAGAAGGATCATCACTCCCGGCGCGGCCTGCTGCGAGTCGTCAGCCGGCGGCGGCGCCTGTTGGACTATCTGAAGCGGAACGACATGGATCGTTACCGGGAGCTCATCGGGCGCCTGGGACTGCGGCGCTAGCGCCGCGGGTGATCGAAACACACCGCGAACGACGCGAGGATGGACTGGCACTCCGGGAGGGTCCCGGAGCCCTGGTTGATACCAGGTCGACAGCAGTCCGGATGTGGGGAATGTGGGAGTTGGCCATACGCGAAGCCGCGCTTCGCGCATAGCGAATCCCGCATTCCACGCGTCCTCCCCTCCAGCGCCGTTCACTGGCACTCCGGTCTCGCGCAATCTCGCGCTGGGGGCCGGAGGGGAGACTCATTCAATGCCGTATTGGTTCGAAACTAAGACCGTCTCGCTCGACGTGGGCGGACGCACCATGACCGTAGAGACCGGGCGCGTGGCCAAGCAGGCCGCGGGATCCGCTCTCGTGACCTACGGAGGCACGACGGTGCTCGTGACCGCCGTGCACTCGAATCCGAGGCCGGGAATCGACTTCTTCCCGCTCACCGTGGACTTCGTGGAGAAGTTCGCGGCTGCAGGCAAGATCCCCGGCGGCTTCTTCAAGCGCGAGGGGCGCCTGGCGGACCGCGAGGTCCTGGTGTCGCGCTTCATCGACCGCTCGATCCGTCCGCTCTTTGCGGACGGCTACAACGACGAGACCCAGGTCACCGCGACCGTGCTCTCGGCGGACCCGGATCACTCGCCGGACATGGCCGCCTTTGTGGGCGCGTCCACGGCGCTCACTCTCTCGGAGATCCCGTTTCTCGGTCCGATCGCGGCCCTGCGAGTGGGGCGCGTCGACGGCGAGCTCGTCGTGAATCCCACTCCGGATCAGATCGAGGCCGGCGACATCGAGCTGATCGTGGCGGGCAAGCGCGAGGCCCTGGTGATGGTCGAGGGCGGCGCGCTGCAGGTCTCCGAGGCCGACATGCTCGAGGCCCTGAAGTTCGCGCACCGCGAGATGCAACCGCTGCTCGACATTCAGGAGGAGCTGCGCGCCGAGCGGGGCGTCGACAAGATCGAGATCCCCGAGCCGGAGGACCGCAGCGAGCTGGAAGGCCAGGTACGCAACCGGGCCGCCGCGCGGCTGGACGCCGCAGTGCAGATTCGCGAGAAGCACGAGCGCGCCAAAGCGATCGCCGAGATCGAGGACGAGGTCCAGGAGAGCTTCCTGTCGGCCTATCGGTCCGAGAAGGTCCAGATCGATAGCCTCGGGGGCTGGGATGAGCGCCGGGCGGGGTTCGACAAGCTGCGCTCGGGCGTGAAGGGCATCCTCCACGACCTGCGCTCCGAGCTCGTGCGCGAGCGCGTCCTCTCGCAGGGAGTGCGCATCGACGGCCGCGCCGCCACCGACATCCGGCCGATCGCCTGTGAGGTGCGCTTCGTGGAGCGGCCCCACGGCGTCGCGCTCTTCACGCGCGGCGAGACCCAGTCCGCCGTGACGACAACGCTCGGAAGCGGTGGCGACGAGCAGACCATCGACGCCATGATGGGCCGCTGGTCGAAGCAGTTCATGCTCCACTACAACTTCCCGCCGTTCTCGGTGGGCGAGGCGCGGCCGCTGCGCGGCCCGGGCCGGCGCGAGATCGGTCACGGAACCCTGGCGGAGCGGGCCATCAAGGCGGTACTGCCGCCCCACGAGGATTTCCCCTACACGATTCGGGTGGTCGCCGAGACGCTCGAGTCGAACGGGTCGTCTTCCATGGCGACGATCTGCGGTGGCGTCCTCTCGCTGCTCGATGCGGGCGTGCCGCTCCAGGCCCCGGTGGCGGGCATCGCCATGGGCCTCATCCAGGACGGTGACCGAGTGGCGATCCTCTCGGACATCCTCGGCGACGAGGACCATCTGGGCGACATGGACTTCAAGGTCGCCGGCTCCGAGAAGGGCATCACCGCACTCCAGATGGACATCAAGATCGCGGAGGTGAACTGGGACGTGATGGAGCGGGCGATGGCCCAGGCGCGGGAGGGCCGGCTGCACATCCTCGAGTGCATGCGCAGCGAGACCCAGTCCGAGCTGAACGGCCTCCAGGCCCGCACCGAGCTCCACGAGTTCGCGCCCCGGATGGAGGTCATCTGGATCAAGCCGGACCGCATCCGCGACATCATCGGGCCAGGTGGCAAGGTGATCCGCGCCATCCAGGAGACCACCGGAGCCAAGATCGACGTGGAGGACTCCGGCCGCGTGTCGGTCTTTGCACCGAACGTCGAGTCGGTGAACCGGGCCAAGGGGATGGTGGACGAGCTCACTCAGGAGGCCGAGATCGGGCGCACCTACCTCGCCAAGGTCAAGCGCATCACCGACTTCGGCGCCTTCGCCGAGATCTTCCCCGGCACCGACGGGCTGATCCACATCAGCCACCTGGCCCAGGGGCGGGTCGAGAAGGTCACCGACGTGCTCTCCGAGGGAGACGAGGTTCTGGCCAAGTGCATCGACATCGATCCGGCGGGACGTGTCCGACTGTCCCGGAAGGAAGCCCTGGCCGACCTCGCGAAGGGTGAGTGACGAGCCGCTCGAGGTTCGGATCACCCGCGTCCCGGGTGGGGAGGGCCTGTCCCTCCCGCCCCGGGCCACGTCCGGCGCCGCGGCCTTCGACCTGGCGGCCGCGGTAGCGTCCGAGCTCACGATCGCGCCCGGGGACCGGACGCTCGTCCCGACGGGCTTCGCCGTGGCGATCCCGCCGGGCTACGAGGGCCAGGTGCGACCGCGCAGCGGTCTGGCCCTGCGCCACGGGATCGTCCTGCCCAACGCGCCGGGGACGATCGACTCCGACTACCGGGGTGAGCTCAAGGTCATTCTCTTGAACGCGGGCGCCGAGCCCTTCACCATCAAGCGCGGGGACCGCATCGCCCAGCTCGTGATCGCGCCGGTGGTGGAGGCGGTCTGGCAGGAGGTGGACGCCCTGGACGACACGCCGCGCGGCGACGGCGGCTTCGGCCACACCGGGCGGGGCCCACGGGACGGGGGAGCAAGCGCATGAGCGAGGGCACGACGGTCCGGGACGAAGGGCCGGATCCGTCCGAGCCGCTCCACCCGCAGCCGCCGACGCCGCTCCCCGAGCCCGAGAAGAAGCGCAGCCGCACGAGCGAGCTCACCCGCCGCTGGCTCACCGCCGCGGTGCTGGTGCCGATGGTCGTCTATGTCATCGCCCTGGGCGGGATCCCCTATCTGGCCGTGGTCACGATCTTCATCGTGCTGGGGCAGCGCGAGTTCTACGGGCTGATCGAGGACAAGGGCGCGCACCCGCTGGTGGGTCTTGGTCTGGTCGCCGGCGCCGCACTGCCCCTGGTGGCCTACGTCGGTAACGCCTACCACGCCACCCTGCTGATGACCGCATCGCTGCTCGTGCTGATGCTCGCGCAGCTCCGCAAGGCCCAGATTACCGAGGCGTTGGCCAGCATCTCGGGGACCTTCTTTGGCGTCTTCTACGTGGGCTGGCTCCTGTCCCACGCCATCGGACTGCGCTTCTTCACCTCCGCGGCCCTGTCCATGTATCCACCGGAGGACCTGCTCTTCGTGGAGCTGTCCCCGGACTCGGGCATCTTCTTCATGCTGTACACGCTGACCGCCGTGGTCTGGTGCGATGCCGGTGCCTACTTCGCGGGCCGCGCCTACGGGCGCCGCAAGCTGGCGCCCAACATCAGTCCGGGAAAGACCGTCGAGGGCGCCCTCGGCGGGGTGCTGGCCGGTACCGCCGGCGCGCTGGTCACCAAGCTCCTGTTCGACACGTTCTGGCCCGAGCTCTCGGCCGCACTTCCGTGGGGTCCGACGCTGCTCTTCGGCGTCGCTATCTCGCTGGTGGCGATCATGGGTGACCTGGTGGAGTCACTGCTCAAGCGAGACGCTGCGGTGAAGGACGCCGGCGCCCTGCTCCCGGGAATGGGTGGCATCCTCGACCGCATCGACTCGCCGCTGCTCGCCATCCCGGTCATGTACTATATGTTGCTCGGGTATCTCTTCCTGCGCATTTGATTGGTCGACGGGTCCCAACCGCCGATGAGCGATTCATGATCGAGCGTTATTCGCGCGCCGAGATGAGCGCCGTCTGGTCCGAGGACGGAAAGTACCGCCGCTGGCTCCAGGTGGAGCTGGCGGTGAGCGAGGTTCTGTGCGAGCGCGGCGTGGTGCCGCGCGAGGCGCTGGAGACGATTCGCGCGAAGGCAGGCTTCGACGCCGCGCGGATCGCCGAGATCGAGGGCGAGGTCCGCCACGATGTCATCGCGTTCCTGACCAACGTGGCCGAGCACGTCGGTCCGGACTCGCGCTGGATCCACTACGGGATGACGTCGAGCGATGTGCTCGACACGGCGCTCGCCCTGCAGATTCGCGATGCCGGCCGGCTTCTGCTGGCCGGCATCGACGCGGTGTGCGCGGCTCTCGAGCGCCGCGCCCTCGAGTTCAAGGACACGCCCTGTGTGGGTCGGACCCATGGCGTCCACGCCGAGCCCATGACCTTCGGGCTCAAGTTCCTGGTCTTCTTCGAGGAGATGCGCCGGAACCGGGGGCGGCTGGAGCGGGCGCTGGCCGAGGCCGGAGTGGGCAAGATTTCGGGCGCAGTGGGAACCTTCGCGCACCTGGACCCCTCGGTGGAAGAGGCCGTGTGCGCCCGGCTGGAGATCGGCTTCGAGCCGGCGGCCAGTCAGGTGGTGCAGCGCGACCGCCACGCCGCGCTGCTCGCCACACTCGCGATCACCGCGTCCACCCTCGAGAAGATCTCGGTCGAAGTCCGCCACCTGGCGCGCACCGAGGTGCGCGAGGTGGAAGAGGAGTTCGGCGAGCGGCAGAAGGGCTCGTCGGCGATGCCCCACAAGCGCAATCCGTGGCGCTTCGAGACGGTGACCGGGCTGGCCCGGGTGCTGCGCGGCTACGCCGGCGCCGCCCTCGAGAACGACGCGCTCTGGCACGAGCGCGACATCAGCAACTCCTCGGTCGAGCGTGTGGTGCTGCCCGACGCCAGTCTCGCCCTCGACTTCATGCTGGACCGCATGGCGGGTCTGATCGACGGGCTGCGGGTCTTCCCCGAGCGGCTGCGGGCCAACCTCGAGCTCACCCGGGGGCTGGTCCACAGCGGGGCGCTTCTGCTCGAGCTGGCCCAGAAGGGGCTGGCGCGGGAGGACGCCTACCGCCTGGTCCAGGGGCACGCCATGGACACCTGGGAGAAGGGCGGCGACTTCCGCGACCGGGTGCTGGCGGACACGGAGATCACCGAGCTTCTCTCGAAGGAGGAGATCGAGCGCGCCTTCAGCCTGGAGCACGCCCTGCGCAACGTGGCTGCCATCTTCGAGCGGGTCCTCGGCCCCCAGAGCAAGAGCCGGAGGAAGGGATGAAGGCGCTGATCCACGTGACCGTGAAGGCCGAGGTCCTCGATCCCCAGGGCAAGGCGGTGCAGCGGGCCTGCCAGTCGCTGGGCTACGCGGGCATCTCCGATGTTCGCCAGGGCAAGCTCTTCGAGATCGAGCTCGACGCGGACTCCGAAGACGCCGCCCGGCGCCTGCTCGAGGAGCTCTCCCAGAAGCTCCTCGCCAATCCGGTCATCGAGGACTACCGGGTCGTCTCCGTCGACGACTAGGAGGCCACGCCTTTCGGAACGAAGAAGGGGCGCGGTGCCCGAGC
>JAPUKG010000496.1 GCA_027295775.1 Pseudomonadota bacterium | reverse complement strand
ACCCACGGCCACCAGGGCATCGGCGTCTCGGTCCTGTGTCCCCAGGCCGTCGAGACCAGCATCGGCCGGAACAGCCCCGACCGGAACCGCATGGAGGCGGGGCCCGGAGTGGGTGTGGCGAGTCAGGACGGCGTGCTCCAGCCCGCCGAAGTGGCTCAGGCGGTGGTCGATGCCCTGCGCGAAGAACGCTTCCACGTGTTGCCCCACCCGGTGGTGGCGGAGTACGTGAAGCGCAAGGGCGCGGACGTGGACCGCTGGATCGCCGGCATGCAGCGGTGGCAGGGGAGCCTGTTTCCGGCCGACGCCCACCCCGCGACGTGGCTGCGGCCCCGGCCAGGGACAGTCGAATGAGAGCTCCGGGAGGAGTGCGACCTCACGTAGCTCTGGATCAGTCCTCCATGACGGCGAGGGGGTTGCGTCTCCTCCACCGGTAGATGGCGACTCCAGCCACCATCACCACCGTGCCGGGAATCCAGTACTCGTCGATCCAGGCCAGCGCGATCTCGATGTACTCGCGGATCCACGCGGCGAAGCCCAGCACGAGCACCATGCGCGCCACGAGACTCACCGTGGCGAGCGGGAAGAAGACGCGTGGGCGCATCCCCGAGATGCCGGCCAGGGCACTGACCATCGGTCCGGTCATCAGGACGACGATGGCGTGGGACGCGCGCGAGAAGAGTCGCTCGAGCCAGCGCATGTAGCGGCCGACGCGTACCGCACGCGCCTCGACCCAGGGGATCCCCGCCGGACCCAGGGTGCGACCCAGGTGGAAGCTCGCCAGGTAGAAGCCCATGCGCCGCGCCACCGCCACCACCACGAACGCGATCGGATCCACCATGGGCGCGACCAGCACCATGTGGCGCCCGAGCGGGCTCAGCGCGATGAGCAGCAACGGGTAGTGGTTGACCAGATACAGCGAGAAGGCGACCCCGATCAAAGACGCGGTGCCGAGCGCGCCCAGCACGGAGAGGCAGAGCCGCACGGTCTTTCGCTGCTCTGAGTCGAGCAGGGCGATGCTTCCCAGCGCGTCGTCTGCAGCGACCGGGTTCGGGCTGGCGGAGTCGGCCATGGCGACCCAGAGACTAGCTACATGGAAGAGAGGACCACGGGCGGGCTTGCCACGGCGCGTGTGGCTCTCTATCGTGATATTTGACACTGTGTCAGATTCTGGAGATGTGGAGTGGCGTCATGACCCCGGCCTCCCTCGCAGCGAAGGGCCGCTTTCCGTATCCGCCCTACGCGAACGGGTGGTTCCGGGTCGCCTACGCGGATGAGCTGGCGAGGGGGGACGTGAAGGCCCTTCACTACTTCGGCCGAGAGCTGGTGCTGTTTCGGGACGAGGAGGGCGAGGCCCACCTGCTCGACGCCTTCTGCGCGCATCTCGGGGCGCACCTGGGCCACGGCGGAACGGTCGAGGGGAAGGGCATCCGCTGTCCGTTCCACGCCTGGCACTGGAGCGGGGAGGGCGTGTGCCTGGACATCCCCTACGCCGCGCGCATTCCACCGAAGGCGAAGATCCGTTCCTGGCAGGTCCGCGAGCGCAACGGGCTGATCCTCGCCTGGCACCACGATCGGGACGAGCCGCCCAGCTTCGAGATCCCGGTGCTGCCCGAGGTGGGCTCCGAGGACTGGACACCCTACGAGGTGCGGCGCTGGACCGTGCACAGCCGTTGGCTCGACATGAACGAAAACGCGGTGGACCAGATCCACTTCCGCTACGTCCACGGCACCCATACCGCGCCCCAGACCGAGGTAGAGGTGGACGGGCACATCCTGCGCTGCCGCTCGCGCATGAAGATGGGCACGCCGGACGGCGAGGTGATGGGCGGCATCGACACGGACGACCACGGTCCGGCCTTCCAGACCGTGCGGCTCTCCGGGATCATCGACACGTTGATGGTGAACACGGCAACGCCCATCGACGAGGACACCACCGACGTCAGCTTCGCCTATACCGTGTCCAAGAAGGGCGGGGCGGACGCGCACCACGGCGCGGGGGCCGCGATCGTCCGCGACCTCGAAAAGCAGATGGAGCAGGACATCGTCATCTGGGAGCACAAGAAGTACTGGGACAAGCCGCTCCTGTGTGACGGCGATGGCAAGATCGCGCTCTACCGCCGCTGGTGGAAGCAGTTCTTCAGCGAAGAGGCGGTGTAGGGAGGTCGGATGGCGCAGCGGGTGATCGACGGCTGGGTGAACGTGGCCATGGGCGAGTTGGGCCGGCCCGACTACCTGGTGCAGGTGGCGCAGAACTACTTCAAGCAGGGCGAGGACTTCTTTCGCAACTACAGCCTGGAGGAGATCCTGGAGCTGATGGACGAGCTCGGGGTCGAGAAGGCGATCCTCACCACCGTCGCTCGGAAGCCCCAGGAGCACGTGCTCTCCTTCGTCGAGAAGCGGCCCGACCGCTTCTCGCTGGGCGCACAGCTCGACCCCACCAAGGGCATGCGCACCCTGCGCGACCTCGAGAAGTTCGTGAAGGACTATCCCGTGGTCCTGGCCCGGATCACGCCCTTCTATCTGGACCTCCCCCCGAACCACGCCGTCTACTATCCGGTCTACGCCAAGTGCATCGAGCTCGACCTGCCCATCACCATCAACACCGGCATCCCGGGCCCGCCGGCCCCCGCCGAGTGCCAGCACCCGATCCACCTGGACAAGGTCTGCCTGCACTTCCCGGAGCTGAAGCTGGTGATGGCCCACGGCGCGGATCCGTGGTGGGGCGTCGCCTGCCGACTCATGCTCAAGTACCCGGGGCTGCACATGATGACCTCGGCGTACCTGCCCAAGTACCTTCCGCCCGAGCTCTTGCGCTTCATGAACACGCGCGGACAGAACAAGGTGATGTTCGCCTCCGACCACCCGGCCATCCCCATGCGCCGCTGCGTCGAGGAGGGCCTGAAGCTCGAGCTCCGGCCCGAGGCCCTCGACAAGTACCTGTACGCCAACGCGGCGCGGCTCTTCTTCGGCGAGGCTGCCGACTAGCCCGGACCAGCCAATGGACCAATGTTGCGACGCGAAGGCTCAGGAGCTCGTTGCTCTGCGGGACCGCCAGCGTGGCGTACTGGCCGCTGTACTGATCGTCAATCTCGCCATGTTCTTCGTCGAGTTCGGCGCCGGGATTCTGTCTGGCTCCACCGCGCTCCTCGCGGACTCCCTGGACATGCTCGGCGATTCCCTCGTGTACGGGTTCAGCCTCTACGTTCTCCAGCGAAGCCTGGCGTGGCGCGCCCGCGCCGCGCTGGCCAAGGGCGTGATCATGGCGGTCTTCGGTCTCGGGGTCCTGCTGGAGTCTGCCTTCACGCTTCGCGCCGGGGTGCCTCCCCTGGTGCCCGCCATGTTGGGCGCGGGGACGCTCGCCCTGATCGCCAATGCCTTCTGCTTCTTCCTGCTCTGGCGGCACCGCGCAGATGACATCAACCTGCGATCCACCTGGCTGTGCTCTCGCAACGATCTCGTCGCCAACGGTGCCGTTCTCGTCGCCGCGGTTCTCGTGGCCTGGTCGGGGTCGATCTGGCCCGACGTCGTGGTAGGCGTGGGCATCGCCGGCCTCTTCTTACGCACCGCTGCCTCAGTACTCCGGGAGTCGCTCACGGAGCTCGGCCGCGCACGAGACGGTGTTTCTAGCGCCAGGGTGGAGGAGTCTTCCAATCGTCCCAGTAGGTCGTCTCGGAAGTGGGGCGACGCAGCGTCGTGCCGAAGCGCCCACGCGGGTAACCCATGGGAATACAGCAGTAGAACTGCGCACTGCCGGGTACGTTGAACATTTCCCGGACGCGCTCCATCACGTCGTCGTGGAGCGTAGTCAGGGTGGAGCCGATGCCGAGGGCGCGGGCCGAAAGCAGCAGATTCTGGACTGCCGGTAGCACCGAGTGGCCGAGATCGGCCCGAACCGCGGCGAAGACGAGCACCACCACGGGCGCTTGGCC
>JAPUKG010000495.1 GCA_027295775.1 Pseudomonadota bacterium | reverse complement strand
ACGTCTACCCGGCCGAGATCGAGCAGTGTCTGGAGCGGCACCCGGACGTGGCGGAGGCCGCGGTGGTCGGCGTGGACCACGAGGAGCTCGGCCAGGAGGTCAAGGCATTCGTCGTGCCCGAGCCGGGGAGGGAGGTCGACGTGGCCGCGCTCACCCCGGCCGCGCTCACGCCGGCTGCGCTCACGGAATGGGCGAGCCAGCGCCTCGCCTACTTCAAGGTGCCGGCCCATTGGGAGCTTCGCCGGGAGCCCCTGCCGCGGAACGCCACCGGCAAGGTCCTGAAGCAGCTCCTGGTGACGGCCGGGGACAACCCCTTCGAGGAGGAGTGACGCGGCCGGGTGTCAGCCCGTCGGCACGGGGGTGCATGCACACCACCGCGACCCGCGGGGCTACGGCGTGGCGCCGGCCTTGTGCACCTGGACGCTCACCGGCTCCTCGAACTCCAGGTCGTCCTGGCGGAGCGCCTTGCGGGCCAGCTCGCGGTCCGCCTCGCTGAACGCCGCCGTCGTGGTGCAGAACTCGACCAGGGTGCCGTTGGGGTCGACCGCGTAGATCGACACGCACCAGCCGTGGTCGATCTCGACCACGTCGTGGCCGTGGTCCAGGAGACGCTGCTTGCGCTTGGCGATGTCGTTCAGGTCGGCCGCGGCAAAGGCGATGTGGTTGACCCAGTCGGGCAGGCCCGCCGCCCGGGAGAGGCCGGTCTCGAAGTCGGTCCCGATGGTGTCGTCGTGGATCTCCCAGAAGGCCATCAGCTGACCGCCGCCCGTGTCGTAGAAGAAGTGCTTCGCCCAGCCCTCCTCGGGGGTCTTGCCCACCGAGACCTTGACCAGGTCGAAGCCCATGGCCACGGTGTAGAAGGCGTCGATGGCAGTGATGTCCCGGGTGGCGACCGCGAGATGGTGGTAGGCCATGGCTTCCTCCCCTGGCGGCCTTCAACTTATACTGGGCGCCCAGCGAAGACCAGCGCTCCGGAGGACCCCGCATGGCCACCATCTACCACGACGACGACGCGGATCTGGGCGTCCTGGCGGACGAGACCCTCGCCGTCATCGGCTACGGCAACCAGGGGCGGTCCCAGGCCCTGAACCTGCGCGACTCGGGCCTGCAGGTGATCGTCGGGAGCCGCCCCGACGCGTCGGCCGAGCAGGCCCGGGAGGAGGGATTCGACGTGGTGGGGATCGCCGAGGCGTGCCGGCGGGCGGACGCGGTCCTGTTGCTGATCCCCGACGAGATCATGCCCGAGGTCTACGAACGGGACGTGGCCCCCGCGCTCCAGGCCGGCGACCTGCTGGACTTCGCGTCGGGCTACAACGTGGCGTTCGGCGGGGTCACGCCGGCCCCCGACCTGGACGTGGTGCTGCTGGCGCCGCGCATGATCGGGCCCGGGGTGCGCGACAGCTACGTGTCGGGGGAGGGCTTCCCCAGCTTCGTGGGGGTCCACCAGGACGCCACCGGGCGCGCCCGCCAGCGCATGCTGGCCCTGGCCCGGGGCGTCGGCTCCACCCGGGCCGGCTGCCTCGAGATGTCCATGCACGACGAGGCCAGCCTGGACCTCTTCACCGAGCAGGGCTTCGGCCCGGCCTTCGGCTGCGTGCTGACCACGGCCGTGCAGACCCTGGTGGACGCCGGATACCCGCCGGAGGCGGTGCTGCTCGAGCTCTACATGTCCGGCGAGCTCGCCTACACCTTCCAGAAGATCCGGGAGGTGGGAATGCTCAAGCAGATGGACTTCCACTCCCAGACCAGCCAGTACGGCTCCATCACCCGGAGCGCCAACTTCGCCGACCTGGCCGAGCCCATGAAGGAGCGCATGCTCCGCTCGCTGGACGCCATCCGCTCGGGCGAGTTCGCGGCCGAGTGGTCGGGCCTGCGGGAGCAGGGGGCCGAGATCCTGGCCAAGGTGAAGGAGGCCCGGGAGAAGATCCCGATGGCCGAGTGGGAGCGCCGGACCCGCGCCGCCTTCGGCCTGGATTAGCCAGGCCGGCTTGCGGCCCTCGGCGGCAGGACGCGGGCGCAGTCCTCGAGCGTGGGGCACTCGCAGCGCAGCAAGCTGCGCAGCACGATCCGCATGTGCTCCAGATCCGCCAGCTTGCGGTCCACCTCCGCGAGCTTGGCGTTGGCCAGCTTGCGCCAGCGCTCGGAGGGCGGGGTGGGGCGGGCGAAGCCGTGCATCAGGGTGCGGATCTCGGCCACGGTGAAGCCCGCCAGCTGGGCCAGGCGGATCACGGCGAGCTCCTCCAGGACGGTCTCGTCGTAGCGGCGGCGGCCATTCACCCGGTCCGGGTGCCGCAGCAGCCCCGCGCTCTCGTAGTAGCGGACGGCCGACGTGCGGAGACCGGCCCGGTCGGCGATCTCGCCGATGCGCAGGTGCTTCGGGCGGGGTCTTGATTTCAAGTTCACTTGAACTTCCAGAGTAGCCCGATCGCGGAGGACCGCCATCCCGGCTTTTGGGTACCGTGGCCGCCACCATGGCCAGATCGGGAACGGGGAGGACTTGGCCCGGGGCTCGGGCCGCGCTCTGGCTCACTCTGCTCGTCCCCTTCGCCTTGGGGACGCCCTCCTCCGCGGGCGCAGGGGCCGGTCCGCCGCGCCGCTACAGCGAGGCCCGGGAGCCGTGCGACGACTGGAACCCGGAGCGCAACGTCTACTTCGGTGACCTCCATGTCCACACGGCCTTCTCCCAGGACGCCAGCACCCAGGGCACCCGGAACACCCCCCGCGACGCCTACCGCTTCGCCCGGGGCGAGCCGCTGGGCATCCAGCCCTACGACGCGGCGGGACTCCCCGGGCGGACCCTGCAGCTGGACCGGCCCCTGGATTTCACCGCGGTCACCGACCACGCCGAGCAGCTCGGCGAGACGACCATCTGCAACACCCCCGGGCTCACCGGCTACGACTCGTGGGTCTGCCACATGTACCGGCGCTGGCCGCGCGCGGCCTTCTACGTGATGAACTGGCGGAGCTCGAGCGGGCGGCCCCGCTTCGCGTTCTGCGGCCCGGGCGGCCAGCTCTGCCTGGACGCGGCCCAGACGCCGTGGCGAGAGATCCAGTCCGCCGCGGAGGCCGCCTACGACCGCACCTCCGCCTGCACCTTCACCACCTTCGTGGGCTACGAGTGGACCGGAGCGCGCGACCTGTTCAACCTGCACCGCAACGTGATCTTCCGGAACGCCGAGGTGCCCGCACTCCCCATCAGCTTCTACGAGGTGCAGGACGGTCCGGGACTGTGGGCCGCCCTGCGCCGGGACTGCGTCGACGCGGACGGCGCCTGCGACGCCCTGGTCATCCCCCACAACTCGAACCTGTCCGGTGGCTTGATGTTCCCCGGCACGCGTCGAGACGGCAGCGCGCTGGACGCGGACGACGCCCGCGCCATGGCGCGGGCCGAGCCGCTGGTCGAGGTGATGCAGCACAAGGGGGACTCGGAGTGCGACCTCTCCGCGGTCTCCGGGCCGTCCGGAATGACGGGCCCAGACGAGCTCTGCGCCTTCGAGCTGCTTCCCTACGACGGCTTCGTCGGACAGTACTTCCCCATCCTGGCCGACCCGCCGCCGGTCTCGAGCTTCGTGCGCAACGCACTCGGGCGCGGGCTGGGTCTCGAGGAGGAGCTCGGCGTGAACCCGTACCAGTACGGGCTCGTGGCCAGCACCGACACCCATCTGGGAACGCCGGGCGCCGTCGCCGAGGACGACTTCCCCGGCCATGGCGGCGCGGGCAAGTCCGCCCGGGAGGGTGTACCGGCCGGCCTGCCCGACGAGATCGACTTCAACCCCGGCGGTCTGGCGGTGCTGTGGGCGGAGGAGAACAGCCGCGACGCGCTCTTCGCCGCCATGCGCCGGCGCGAGGCCTACGGCACCAGCGGCCCGCGCATGACGGTGCGCTTCTTTGGGGGCTGGGGCTACGGCGCGGAGCTCTGCCAGAGCGAGGCGTTCGCGGCGGAGGGAATCGCCGGGGGCGTTCCCATGGGCGGCGTGCTGCCGCCGGCGCCGGATGGCGCCGCTGCACCCCGCTTCGCCGTCTGGGCCCTGCGCGATCCGGGCCGCGACGGTGCCCCCCTGCAGCGCATCCAGATCGTGAAGGGCTGGCTCGAGAACGGGACCTCGCGGGAGGCGGTGTACGACGTGGCGGGCGGACCCAACTCGGCCTCCGTGGATCTCGCCACCTGCGAGCCCCGCGGAGCGGGCGCGGACAGCCTGTGCGCCGTCTGGACCGATCCGGACTTCGATGCGGGCGAGCGCGCCTTCTACTACGCGCGGGTGCTCGAGAACCCGACCTGTCGCTGGAGCCAGTGGGTCTGCCGCCGGGCCGGCGTGGACTGCGCGGATCCGTCGAGCGTGGGCGAGGGCCTCGAGCCGTGTTGCGCCGAGAGCCATCGCCCCACCGTCCAGGAGCGGGCCTGGACCTCGCCCGTCTGGTATCGCCCGGCGCCGTGAGCGTGCGCTCGCCGGCGCTCCACTTCGCGCTCCTGGGGGCGCTCCTGTTCGCCGCGTCCCGCCTGCTGTTCGCGGACCCGGACGGCCGGGCCGGGGCGGCACGCCAGCTCCAGCCCCTGCCCCCGCTGGCGGGTGCGAGTGACGAGGAGCTCCTGTTCCGCGAGGCCCTGGCCCTGGGCATGCACGAGAGCGACTCGCTGGTGCGGCGCCGCCTGATCCAGAACATGCGCTTCGTCGCCGGGTCCGCGGCGCAAACGGCGGACGACGAGCTGTTCCGCGAGGCCCTGGCCCTGGGCATGCACCAGACCGATCTCGTGGTGCGCCGACGGCTGATCCAGAAGATGGCGCTCCTGGCCGCCTCGGAGGGACGGGGTCGCGAGCCCGGCGACCACGAGCTCCAGGCATTCCTGACAGAGCACGCCGCACGCTTCGCGCGCCCCGAGGCCGTTCGCCTCTCCCAGGTCTTCCTGAGCCGCGAGCGGCGGGGAGAGGCGCTCGCCGACGATGCGAAGGCCCTGCTGGCCGCGCTTCGCGCCGATCCCGGGGTCGAGCTCTCCGGTGACCCACTGCCCCATCCGCGGGACCTCCCGCTGCGCACCCGCGAGCAGCTGGCCAAGAGCTTCGGTCCGGAGTTCGCGCGGGCCGTCTTCGCGCTGCCGGCCGACGGCCACGGCTGGCAGGGGCCGATTCTCTCGAGCTATGGGCTGCACGGGGTGCGGATCCACGAGCGCCAGCCGGCTCGACCCGCCCGATTGGCCGAGGTGCGGGGCGCCGTTCGCGAGGCGCTCTTCGAGGCGCGCGCGCGGGAGGCGCTCGACCGCCGACTTGCGGCGCTGCGCGCGCGCGGCGGCGAGGAGGAGGAGACCGATTGACCCCGGCGTCGGGCGCGGGCCACAATGCCCGAACCCAGCACGGAGGAACGATCCATGAAGGCCGCCGTACTGCGAGGCGTCAACCAGCCCCTCGAGATCGAGGACATCCAGATCGACAAGCCCGGCCCCCACGAGGTCCTGGTCAAGACGGCGGCGGTGGGCGTGTGCCACAGCGATCTCCACTTCCAGAACGGGTCGTACTTCTATCCCATGCCCACCGTGCTGGGTCACGAGTCGGCCGGCGTGGTGGAGCAGGTGGGCTCCGAGGTGCGCTACGTGGCGCCCGGCGACCACGTGATCACCTGCCTCTCGGTCTTCTGCGGCCACTGCCCGTACTGCCTCGGCGGCCACCCCTCGCTGTGCACGAAAACCGATGTCCGGCGCGCGCCCGATCAGCCCTCGCGACTCTCGAAGGGCGATGAGGTGGTGCACCAGTTCCTCGACCTCTCCTCCTACGCCGAGCAGATGCTGGTGCACGAGAACGCGCTGGTGAAGATCACGCCCGACATCCCCCTGGACCGGGCGGCCCTGGTCGGCTGCGGCGTCACCACCGGCGTGGGCGCCGTCTTCCGCACGGCCAAGGTCGAGGCCGGCAGCACCGTCGCGGTCATCGGCTGTGGCGGAGTCGGTCTCAACGCCATCCAGGGCGCCGCCCTGGCCGGCGCCGCGCGCATCATCGCGGTCGACATGCTGGACTCGAAGCTCGAGCTGGCGGTGAAGTTCGGTGCCACCGACTCCGTAAACGCCAGCGGGGGCGACGCCGTCGCGCAGGTGAAGGAGCTCACTGGAGGCGGTGTCGACTACTCGTTCGAGGCCATCGGCCTGAAGGCGACGGCGGAGCAGGCCTGGGAGATGCTCGTCAACGGCGGGACCGCGACTGTGATCGGCATGATCCCGATCGGTACCAAGATCGAGCTGAGCGGCGTGGACTTCCTGTTCGAGAAGAAGATCCAGGGCTGCAACATGGGATCGAACCAGTTCCGGACCGACATGCCCCGGTACATCGACCTGTACCTCCAGGGCCGGCTCAACCTGGACGATCTGATCTCGCGCCGGATCCAGCTCTCCCAGGTGAATGAAGCCTTCGCAGAGCTGGAGAAGGGGGAGGTGGCGCGAAGCGTGATCCAGATGGACTGAAGCCAGTCCCTTCGCCTAGGTCGTTCCGTAGAGGCGCTCTTCCGCCGCGCGCAGCCGCGAGGTGAGGAAGCGGAAGATGTCGAAGGAGATCTCCGGTGACTGGAGCACCAGCTCCTTCAGCCGGTCTCCGGCCAGGGTCGCCAGTCGCGAGTCCTCGGCGACGACGACGGTGACGCTGCGCGGCGCGTTGTCGATGATCGCGATCTCGCCGAAGAAGTCGGGCGCGCGCATGGTGTTCAGGTGGATCTGCTCGGGGGTGCCGTGGTTCTTGAACACGTCCAGGGCGCCTTCCAGGATCACGAAGAGCTCCTCCCCCGGCTCTCCCTCGCGAACCACCACCTCGCCGCGGAGGTACTGGCTCTCGTTCAGGAAGCGCCCGATGGCCTCGAGCTGCTCCAGACTGAGATGGGTGAAGAGGGGGACGTTTCGCAGAGCGAGCAGCCGTTCCATGGTTCGCACCTCCGGAGTGGGCGTTCCCGTACTTGCAGTCGTCAGGGTCTCGGCCGCCAGTCGCAGCCAGGGGTCCGAGGAGCGCGCCGCGTCGCGCAGCACGTCGGCGGTCTCCCGGGGCGTGGCCAGGGTCTGGGACACGGTCGGGATCTTGTCGTCGAGCGGGCCCGCCTCCAGGAGCAGGGCCAGCAGTCGGGCGGTCTCGCGGTCGCCGAGGTTCGAGAGCACCTCGAGGGCGTCGGCCCGGGCCCGCGGGGCGTCGTGGCGCAGCGCCTTGCTCACACTGCGCACGATGACCGGGTCCTCCAGTAGCTCGAGGATCCGAAAGGCGAGCCAGTGACAGCGCGCCGCGGCGTTGCCGAGCGCCGTGTGCAGGAAGCGCGACGGCAGGTCGTCGGCCGGCGGGATGAGCTGGAGTCCGGCCAGGCGGAGCCAGGCCTCCTCTACCCGGGAGCGGAAGGCGCGCTCGAGAACCACTCGCGAGGCGGGCGTACCCGCCAGGGCCAGCGCAGAGAGGGCTGCGTCGACGGTCCACAGCCGCGCGCCGTCCACCGAGCGCGCGGCCTCGCGCACACCGGCGTCGCCCATGGCCGCCAGGCCCGTCGAGGCCTGGCGGCGCACCTCTCGCGACGTGTCGTCCAGCGCCTTGGCCAGGATCGACGCCCGCTTCTCGCCCCCCTCCTTGGTCAGCGCGGTGGCGGCGGCGCGGCGCACCCGGGGGTCGCCGTGTTCGAGCTCCCGCTCGAGGTGTTCGAGCGAGAGCCCGGGCTCGCCGTCGGACCGGGACACGCACAGCAGCGCGGCGGCGCGCACTCCCGCGTCGCTGTCGTCCAGGCGGGTCCGCGCGCACTCGGTCAGTGCGGCGGGAAGGCGCTCGAGCGCGGGGACGGCGACTTCGGGTCGGGCATCGCCGCCCATCTCGAGCAGCACGCGGGTGCCGTCCTCCCCTACGAGGAGCGCGGCCTCGGCGCGCACAGCGGGTTCCTCGTCTCCGAGTCGCTCGCGCAGCCGTTCCGCGAGGGGCTGGGGGGGCGTCGCGAAGCGCTTGGCGGCCCGGGCCGCGGCGAGTCGCACCGAAGCCTCCGGGTCGCGCAGCGCACGGGCGAGGAGGTCGGACAGGGACGGATCCTCGTGCTCGGCCAGGGCCTCGAGGCACGCGCGGCGCACGCGCGGATGGGGATGGGTGGCGGCGCGGCGCAGCGGCGCGAGATGCCCGCGCTCGGCAAGCAGGGGCGCCAGCTCGAGGGAGGCGCGGGAGGGGTGCTCGGTCTCCTGGCGAAGCCCGGTCTCCCATTGCTCGGCGAGACGCGACACCTCGCCGGCGCCCAGTCCCGCCTCGAGCTCGTTCAGGTCGAGGCGGCCCTGCCGGAGCTCGACGACCAGGCTGCGCAGGTACTCGGCCCGGACGCGCCAGTTGGCACCGAGGTAGAGGAGCGCGGCGCCAGCGCCCACGGTGCACAGCCAGAGCCGGCTCACATCGGCGCCGACCAGCAGGATGGCGAGGCCGGCGATCGACATCGCGGCGTAGAAGACGATGCCGTCGAGCAGGGCGCGCAGGTTGCCGCGGAACCGGAACGGAAGGGCGTTGTAGGTGAGGTTCCGCACCTCGCCCGCCAGCGCGTTCTCGATCATCTCGCGATTGGCGCGGGCAACGACCGCCACCGCCAGCACCGGGTCGATGGCCAGCGCGCCGAACGTCATCAGCGTGAGGACTGGGTGCGCCAGATTCGACTGGGCCACCCCGAAGCGGCGGATCAGCCAGGGCGTTATCGACAGGGCGACCGCGATCTCCAGGACGTTGGTCACGGTCAGGTAGACGCCGAAGAAGAAGGCCAGCTCCGCCGCCGACGGGAAGGAATCGACGAAGATCTGGGACGACAAGTAGTGGAGGATCGAGAGCGAGAGCACCATCCCCACCACGGAGATGACCAGCCAGCGGGACAGGGGAGAGCGCCGCAAGAAGCGCAGCCCGCCCTGCAGTCCCTCCACCGAGCTCTCGTCCGCCTCCGCCAGCCCGATCGGCCCCCAGCGGCGCAGGTTGCGCCGGCCGAGTCGGAGCAGGAGCGCCGCGGCCGCCAGGCCCGCGGCCCAGCCCGCGATCAGGGCCGGGGGCGGCGCTACCTGCGAGAGGCCGACGGCGAGGGCGCCGCCGACGGCGCCGCCCAGGCTCGCGCCGACCGCGAAGCCCGGGAAGAGGCGCTTGGCGGCGAGGGTGTCGAAGAAGTCCGTCGCGAAGGTGCGGAAGTGAACGAGGAAGACCGCCTGGGTCAGGAAGAAGGCGCTGAAGAGGCCGAACAGGACGCCCCGTGAATCGAGCCCGCCGGTCGTCAGCGCCAGGACGACGGCGGTCCCCAACAGCATGGCGATGAACAGCCGGTCGTTGCGCGTGCGCCCCACCAGCATCGCGTAGGCCAGGCTTCCCGCGACGGCGAGCAGCGACGCCAGGATGAAGGCGGTGGGCAAGCTGTTCGGACCGATTTTGGCCAGGAAGAGCGCCTCGCTACCGGTCAGTCCCAGGGTCTGGGCCAGCACGATCAGCGCCGAGAGCGATGCGAAGAACAGGAACCGCTGGCGCTCGCCCGGCCGCACGGCGGGGAGCAGACGCCAGAAGATCCCGCTCAAGCCCGCCACGGAGATCCCCTCACTCGAACCGCGACATGTTGGTGAATAGCCAGACCCCACACACCGCCAGCGTCATCCCGCCCGCGAAGAGCTGGAGCGTGGCCAGGGTGCCGATGCTGCCCGACACGAGCCCTGCGATGGCGGAGCCCAGCGGCGCGCCGCCGAGGAAGCAGAGCTGATAGACCGAGAGCACCCGGGCGCGCTGGGCCGCCGGCGCGGCCTCCTGGTAGAGGGTGCGGCTGCAGTTGATGAAGACGGCGGCGGCGAGCCCCCACGCGCCAGTGGCCGCGATCATGCCCGGGAACGGAAGGCCGGCGCCCATGCACGAGAGCGATGCGGCCCCGAACAGCAGGGCGCCGAGCGCGGCCAGCCCCTTGCGCCGCACCCCACCCCGCGCGCGCAGCACTACGGATCCGGCGATGGTGCCGAGCGGGAACATCATGAACGCCAGCGAGATCTCGGCCGCGCCGCCGCGGTAGAAGTCGCGGATCAGCAGCGGGATGGCCACGATGAACGGGCCCACGAAGAAGAAGCCCACCGCCAACACCAGCAGCAGCGTCGAGCCCAGGCGCTCGCTGCGGGCCACGAGGCTCAGGCCTTCTGCGATCTCGTGCCAGGCGGAGCGACGAGAAGCGGGCTGGGAGGGCGGGACGCGTGGCGGAATGCGCATGGTGGCGAGTGAGCCCGCCAGGAGCACGGCGGCCTGGAGGGCGAGCAGGGGGATGGGCCCGAGCCAGCGCGTCGCGCCAGCGCTGAGGGTCCCGAGGGCCTGGGAGCCGAACTGCACCGCGGTCATCCCGGTCACGGCCCGCATCATGTCGGTGCCCGCCACCCGCGAGAGCAGGGTGTCGCGGGCCGGCATGGTGAAGGCGGAGACCGTGCCCATCGCGACACCGTAGAGGATCAGGCCGCCGAGGGTGAGCTGACCCCACAGGAGCGCGCCGGCCAGCAGCGCGATGGGCAGACAGGCGGCGGCGTGCAGGAGGATCAGGAGGGTACGCGGGTCGGCCCGGTCCGCGGCGGCTCCGCCCAGCAGGATCAGCAGCAGGGCCGGGAGCATGATGGAGGTCTGCGCGATCCCGACCCACTCGGGGCTCGCGCCCAGCTCTCCCACCACCAGCCAGGAGAACACGACGATCTGAATGCCCCAGGCGCCGAACCAGCTGCCGACCCCGCCGGCGAACCAGCGGAAGGCCGGGTCGGTCGGCGCGTCCGCGGGAGACCGGAGAGCCGCTTCGGGCTGGGGCGGGGAGAGCGGTGCAGGATCGCGCATCGATCCCGACACCTTGCCACAAATGCAAGGAGGCCGATTTTCCAGTCGGCCGACGCGCAGCAATCCTAGTCGGCAGAGTCTGCCGCCACCTCGATGGACCCGACCGGGAGGGTCACGCAGAATGACGTGCCACGGCCCGGCTCCGAGGACACGGTGATGTCGCCACCGTGGCGCCGAATGATCTCGTAGGAGATGGCCAGCCCCAGGCCCGTTCCCTCGCCCACGGCTTTGGTGGTGAAGAACGGGTCGAAGATCCGGTCCAGGGCGCCGGGCTCGATGCCGCAGCCATCGTCCTCGACGTGCACGTGGATCCACTCGCCCCGATGCTCGGTGCGGATCCGGATGTTGCCGGCGTCGCCCGCGGCGTCGACGGCGTTCAGCACGAGGTTCGGGAAGACCTGCTGGATCTCCTGCCCGGCGCATGGAACCGGGGGCAGGACCCCGTCGTCGCGCTCGATGCGGGTGCGGTGGCGGAGCTGGGGGGCGGCCACGCGCTGCACGGAGTCGAGCAGGGCGTTGATGTCCACGCGCTCCCGCCGGCCGTCCCCGGCGTGGGAGAAGCCCTTGATCTCGCGCACGATGTCGATGGTGCGCGCCACGCCGTCCAGGGACTCGTCGATCAGATCCTCGCCCTCGGCCAGGAGCTCGCGCCACGCATCCTCCCCCTTCTCGGGCCCGTCACCGGAGGTCAGGCTCTGCCAGTGTTGGCGCAGCAGCTTGAGATTCGAGCCCACGTACGCCATGGGGTTGTTGATCTCGTGGGCGACACCCGCCGCGAGCTGGCCGACTGCGGCCATGCGGCCCGAGAGGAGTAGGCGCTGCCGCAGGGTCACGACTTCCCGGAGATCGCGGACCACCACCGCCAGGCCCGTGATGATGCCCTGCCGGTCGCCCAGGCTCGCCGAGGAGATCGAGACCGGCGTGGGGCGGCTGGCGCCGCGCCTGAGCTCGCACTCCAGGTCGTGAACCTCGCGCGGGGGATCGACGATCTCGGCGTCGACCAGGTCCCGCCAGGCGGTCCCGATCAGCTCCCCCGCCTCACAGCCGGCCAGCCGCCCCAGACTCTGGTTGGCAGAGCGGATGCGGCCGTCGAGATGGAGGAGCGCCAATCCGTCCCGCATGGTCTCGACGATCTCGCGGGTGAAGTGCCCCGGCGCCAGCAGCGAGGTGCCGTAGCGGTACAGGCTGAGGGCCACGGTGGCGCCCAGGGCGGCGAAGGCCGCGGTGCCCAGGTGCGGAACCCGCACGCCCAGGAAGGGCAGGATTCCATCGGTGAGGGAGGCGATCACCAGCGGGATCGCGATGCCGGCGCCGATCCAGCGGATCTGGCGGCGCTCTGCGCTCGACGGGGAGCGGCGATAGACACGAAGGCCGAGCACCAGGCCGGTGCCGAGGCACGAGACCGTCACGGCGTAGAAGACGGGCCAGAAGGGCCCGAGGGAGTAGGCCCATCCCCAGGTGGTCGGCACGACCCCCGTGTGCACCCACGGGGTGGTCCAGTCCAGGATCAGCGTGACGGCGCTGAAGGCGAACAGGAAGGGAAGGCCACGGCGTAGCCGGGGCGCCGGGTGACTCGTCACCTCGAGCAGCAGCCCCAGGCCGAGGGGTCCGATCCACACCCAGCCCAGGGCGGAGAGTCTCACCAGCGCGAGCACCACCCCCGGGTCGGAGGCCGAGTTCCACAGCACCTCGCAGAAGGCCCAGAAACTCCCGCCGTAGACCAGCGCGGCGGCCCGCCGGTTGGCCGCGTGGGCGGGATCTCGTGTCAGGATGGTGGTGGCACATACCGCGGAGACCACGCAGGAAGTAACCAGGAGCACCAGGTAGAAATTCATGCTGGGGCTGCTATCGGCAGGCGCGGAGGCCGTCTTGATGACGCAGCAGAGTGTCGCATCCCCCGCGGGTGCCGGAGCGTTCGCTTCCCGGCGGCGGGTGACGCCGTGATAGGCTGATCGCGAGTTTGCTCAACGGCTCAGGCTGGAGGGACCGCCGGGAGTCCGGGCGAGGGCCGCGCCTCGCAGAGTTGCGAAGCGCGGCGAGGACAGCGCGTTGTCGAAGAGATTGTACGTCGGAAATTTGCCGTTCTCGGCCAACGATACGAGTCTGCGGGAGGTCTTCGCGCAGCACGGCGAAGTTGTGTCGGCCAACGTGATCACGGACCGGGAGACGGGCCGGAGCCGCGGGTTCGGGTTCGTCGAGATGGCGGATGCGTCCGCAGCCGACGCGGCCATCGAAGCCCTGAACGGCTCGGACATGGACGGCCGGCCCCTGAAGGTGAACGAGGCCCACGAGCGCCGACCCCGCGACGGCGGTCGCTAGCGCGGGTCGGGCACCACCTGCGGGCGGCCTAACGTCCGCTTGCGCCCTTCACGTAGCGCCGCCGCATGAGGAAGGGCCGAAAGCCGATCTGCGCGTACATGTGCCGGGGCGTGTCGTTGGGGTCGGCGCCGATCAGCACCGGTCCCGCGCCGCGCGCGCGCGCATCTTCGACGGCGTGGACGATCAGCGCGGTCGCGATGCCGCGATGACGGAAATCCGGGCGCGTGAACAGGTCCTCGACCTTGCCCACCCCGTTCCCGCCGGGCCACGACGACAGGAAGGCGCAGGCGACTCCGTCCGCCCGCGCCAGCCACGTCCGCACCGAGGGCCCCTTGGCCCGGCGCCCCCCCACCAGGTCGCGGGTCAGCTGCTCGCTGAACGGCGGGCGTTCGGCCCGGCGTCCCTGCTCGCTGTGATCGATGCGGCTCAGCTCGACGATCCGCTCCCAGTCTTCGTCCCGCTCCGCGAGACGGATCTGACACGCGCCGGGGCGCGCCTCCAGCTCGCCCTCCAGCAGCAGCTCCAGCTCGGCGTGGAGGCTGTAGCCGTCGAGCACGAGGCGGGCTTCCAGGGCCGTCGGTGTGAGCGGATCGCACTGGAAGCAGAGCTGGGGGAAGCCGGCGTAGTGCTCCGCCGCGCGGGCGAGCAGCGTGTCGACATCCGCGCCGTCCCCGCGCGCGCCACTCACGTGATTGGCGTCCCAGATCGAAGGAGCCCCGGGTCGGCGGACGAAGCGGGCTTCGGGGCCGGGGGCGACCAGGCGATCCACCTCGTTGCCGAGGGCGAGGTACTCGTCGAGGCTGTCGCACGCTCGCGCCAGGGTCGTGACTCCGTCTTCCGCGCTCACGGCTCGCGCCTCCCGAGCCGCAGTCAAGCACGGCGACCGGACGCGCGCAGGGGTTTCGGCCGGCGCGACCGGGCCCTATCCTGCCGATCTGGAACGTGTTCCACTTGCGCTTGCAGACGCGGTTCCAGTTTCGGCTCCAGACTGGGCTCCAGACCCAGACGGCGGGGCGCGCATGACCCAGGCGACGCATCCCCAGAACCCGGATGTCCAGCTGCTCGACGGCGACTTCTACGCGCGGGGGCCGCATCCGACCTTCGACTGGATGCGCGCCCACGCCCCGGTCTACTGGGACGCCGCCGGCCAGGTCTGGGGCGTCACCCGGCACGCGGACGTGATGCGCGTCTCGAAGGATCCCGAGACCTTCTGCAGTCGCTTCGGGAGCCGGCCGGACTCGCCCCAGATCCCCTCGATGATCAACCTGGACGACCCGCAGCACAGGCGGCGGCGCAACCTGGTGAACCGGGGCTTCACGCCCAGGCGGGTCGAGGACCACGCCATCCAGATCCGCGAGGTCTGCGTCGACCTGGTCGAACGGGCTCGCGAGCGCGGCAGCTTCGACTTCGTGAGGGAGGTGGCCGCGCCCCTGCCCATGATCATGATCGGGGACATGCTCGGGGTTGCGCCGGAGGACCGGGACGACCTGCTGCGCTGGTCTGACGACATGGTCCGGGGTACGTCGATCACCGCGCCGCCCGAGGTGATGGAAGCGGCGGGCCGCGCCTTCGCCGAGTACACGGCGTACAACCGCGGGGTCGTGGCGGACCGCCGGGCGCGACCGCTCCAGGAAGACCTGATCAGTGTGCTGGTACATGCCGAGATCGACGGCGAGCGCCTCGACGACGAGGAGCTGCTCCAGGAGTCGCTGCTGATCCTGGTCGGCGGCGACGAGACCACCCGCCACGTAATCACGGGCGGGATGCACCAGCTGTTGCTCCACTCGGACCAGCACCAGAAGCTGCTGGACGATCCGTCCCTCGTTCCGGGCGCCGTGGAGGAAATGCTGCGCTGGGTCTCGCCGATCCAGAACATGTGCCGCACCGCCACCCGGGACGCCGAGCTCGGCGGAGAGACGATTCGCGAGGGCCAGAAGCTGCTGCTCCTCTATCCCTCGGCGAACCGGGACGAGGCGGTCTTCGACGACCCGCATCGCTTCGAGATCGCGCGCCGTCCCAATGACCACGTCGCCTTCGGCGGCTACGGGGCCCACTTCTGTCTGGGCGCGAGCCTGGCGCGGCTCGAGCTTCGCATCCTGTTCGAGGAGCTCCTGCGCCGGATGCCCCGGCTCGAGCTGATCACCGATGCGCCGTTGCCCATGCGCTCGTCGAACTTCATCACGGGCATCGAGGAGATGCCCGTCCGCGTAGCGGAGTAGGGCGGACGACGGGCCCGCAGCCAGATGTTACGCTTCGGACCGAGGCAGCGAGTTTGCGATTCCTCATGCTGGCGACCGCACTGATCTTATTCCTCGTCGGCTACTGGTTTGGCCGCGAGAATCAGAAGAAGAACGAGGTCCGTCGCTGCCCTCGCTGCGGGCACCGACGGCTGCACTGGTGCCGGGGCTGCGGCATTCACTTCGACGACGCCGATCAGCCGCTGAGTCACCGGGATTACGAGCGGCTCACCGCGATCGACACCCTCTTCGAGAGCCGGGACGGCAGCTGATCGGAGACCCCGGGGCTTCAGACCTCGATCGGGAACGCCATGGCGTTGCGGGAGGCGGGCTGGGCGCGGATCTGCTCGAGGCTGCTGGCTGCCGGAATCGGGGTCCCCGCCTCGACCAAGGCCTCGATGTGGAACTCCAGGACCTCCTTGGCCAGGGTGTGCGCCGTCCCCAGGGACGGCGCAGAGGTCTCGCAGCCGGGGAGGTCCGGGAAGCTCACCTCGTAGTCTCGGTCCGGCTCCTTGCGCAGGAGCGCGATGTACACGGCCATGGGGGGCCTCGGGGGTCGCACTTCGACGGCTACGTGAGACTTTGCCGGAAGATGCCGAGAAACGGGTCGTTATTCGCCCCGGCGGAGCCCCGTGGGAAGCACCGGATCGTTGCGGGCCCTCGGCGGGTTGCGGGTGCTTGTGCACGGCGCCTGCCGGCTGCTGGAGCGGGGCCTCGGCAACGCTAAAGTTCCGGTCGCTGGCTGCCGCAAGAGGCGGGTTGGGAGCTGGCTCGCTGCCGGCTTCTGGCGATCGGGCAGGCGCCTGATCCTCGAAAGAGCAAATCCGGCGGAAGCCGGGGACGCAAAGCCAGTGCCCGACCTCGCTCCCTTGCTCCCGTGGGGACCGAGAGGGTCGAACGGCTGCCGAAAGGAGTGTGGATGCCTCGACTGCCGAGATCGGTGGTGCTCGTCCTCGCGTTGGGCGTCGCCTCCCTCTCCTGTCACTTCGGGTCGGTGGCGATCTCGCCGCCCGAGGGCTCCGATCGGGCGGCCCTGGTGGAGCTCCAGCGCGAGCTGTCGAGCCGCCCGTCGGGCCTCGTCCCGGAGGAGATCGAGGCCGTGGCGCGGGCCATTCTGGCCGAGTGCCGGCGGCTCGACCTGTCGCCCCAGCTGGTGACCGCCATCATCGAGGTGGAGAGCAGCGGCTACAACTTCGCCATGTCTGGCGCCGGCGCCCTCGGCCTGATGCAAATCCGGCCCGACACCGGCGCGGCGCTTGCCCCGCGGCTGGGCGTTCCTTGGCGCGGTCCGGCCACGCTCCTCGACCCGGTGGTGAACGTCCGTATGGGGATCACCTACCTGCGCGACCTGATCGACCGGTTCGGCAGCGTCGAGCGGGCCCTGGCCGCCTACAACTGGGGCCCGACGCGCATCGCCGCGCGGATCGGCCGTGGCCAGGCCGTCCCGAGCGGGTACGCCAAGCGCGTGATGGCCGCCCTCGCCGGCCAAGCGTAGACTTCGCGCGACAGTGCTCCACGGGGCACTGGGTGTCCGACCGCGATCTAGCTCCACGCGGCAGCGCGATCGCGAGCGCGATGGAATG
Source organism: Pseudomonadota bacterium (assembly GCA_027295775.1). GTDB lineage: Bacteria > Myxococcota_A > UBA9160 > UBA9160 > UBA4427 > JAPUKG01. The sequence continues at coordinate 11,066 of JAPUKG010000495.1, read as the reverse complement.
GATGCACGGTGATCTGCACGTCGTGCCAGAGCGAGAATCCCCCGGACGCCCGGTTCTGTATGGCGTGTGGCCGGGAGCTGGGTCGCGCGTGCGCGAGCTGCGGCAGCGCGCTGCCGTCCGAGGCCCGCTTCTGCCTGCGCTGCGGCGAGCCCCGGGCCGAGGCGGCCGAGTCTTCCGCCCCAGCCCCCGGGCCCCGCACTGCGCCCTTCCAGGACGGCGAGCGCCGCCAGCTCACCGTGATGTTCTGCGATCTGGTCGACTCGACGGAGCTGTCCCAGCAGCTCGACCCCGAGGACCTGCAGGAGGTGGTGCGCGCCTACCAGACCTCGTGCGGCGAGGTGATCGCGGATTACGGCGGAGAGATCGCGCAGTACCTGGGCGACGGTCTGCTGGTCTACTTCGGCTACCCGCTGGCCTACGAGGACAGCGCGGAGCGCGCTGTGCGCGCGGCGCTCTCGATCCTGGGGCAGATGCCCGCGCTGAGCGAGCGGTTGGTGAGCCGCTTTCCCGCTCTTCCCGAGCGCGGCCTCGACGTGCGGCTGGCCGTGCACAGCGGCCCCGTCGTCGTCGCCGACATGGGCGGACGGGGCCGCCAGGAGCGACTGGCGCTGGGCGACACGCTGAACATCGCGGCGAGGCTGCAGGGACTCGCCGCGTCGGGCACCGTTTGCATCAGCGAGGCCACGCGGCGGCTCGTCGGTGCGGGCCTGGAGCTGGAGGATCTCGGCTCCCAGAAGCTGAAGGGCATCGCCGAGCCGGTGGCGGTCTACCGGGTGCTGGAGCTCCTCGCCACCCGCAACCAGAGCGGCCGGCGGCTCACGCCCTTCGTCGGACGCGAGCAGGAGCTGGCCCTGCTCCTCGATCGCTGGGAGCAGGTGAAGGACGGACGCGGCCACGTGATGCTGCTCCAGGGCGAGGCCGGCATGGGCAAGTCCCGCCTGGTGCAGGTGTTGCGCCAGCGGCTGGAAGGCGAGGCCCTGACCTGGCTGGAAGGGCGCTGCACGCCGCTGTACGCGAGCAGCGCCTTCCACCCGGCGGTCGAGGTGCTGGAGCAGCTGATCGGCTTCCAGCCGGGCGACACGCCCGAGCGCCGGCTGGATCGTCTCGAGCGCGCGCTCGCCGCGAGCGGACTGCCGACCGACGAGGGGGTCCCGCTGCTGTCGCCGCTGCTCGCGATTCCACTGCCCGGGCGGGTGTCGCCGCTGTCGCTCAATCCCGAGGCCCAGCGTCGGCGCAGCCTCGAGCTGCTCGTGGACTGGCTGTGCAGCGCGACCGGGGATCGGCCCGTGGTGCTCGTGTTGGAGGACCTCCACTGGGTGGACCCCTCCACCCTCGAGCTCCTGGGCATGATCGTCGAGCAGGCGCCTCGGGCCCGGCTGCTGCTGCTGCTGACCTTCCGTCCGGGCTTCGAGAACCCCTGGCGGGGCTGGTCCCACCTGGCCCAGCTGACCCTGAACCCACTGACCCGCACCCAGATGGGGGCCATGATCCGCGAGATCGCCGGCGGCGTGGAACTTCCGCCCGAGCTGTTGGAGCGCGTGGTCGAGAAGACCGACGGGGTGCCGCTCTTCGTGGAGGAGCTCACCAAGACGGTCCTCGAGTCCGATCTCGTGGTGCGCGTGGGCGAGAGCTACGTGCTGGCCGGTCGGTCCTCCGAGCTCGCGGTGCCCACCACGCTGCAGGACTGGCTGATGGCCCGGCTCGACCGGCTGGGTTCCGCGAAGGAGGTGGCGCAGCTCGGCGCGGTGCTGGGCCGCGATTTCTCCTACGAGCTCCTCGAGGCAGTCTCGCCGCTCGGCGCCGCCGCCCGCGACGGCGCGCTGTCGCGCCTGGTGGCCGCGGAGCTGCTGCACCAGCGCGGCACTCCGCCGCGCGCGGTCTACACGTTCAAGCACGCCCTCATCCACGACACCGCGTACCAGTCGCTCCTGCGCAGCACGCGCCAGGAGTTCCACGCGCGCATCGCGGGGGTGTTGGAGGCGCGCTTCCCGGAGCTCGCCGCATCCGAGCCCGAGACGATCGCGCACCACTTCGACGAGGCCGGACTGCCCGAGCCGGCGGTGGCCTACTACCGGCGGGCCGGCGAGGTCGCCATGGACCGCTCGGCGAATGCCGAGGCGCTGGTCCACCTGACCCGGGGACTCGATCTCCTGGCCGGGGTCCCGTCGCTCGCCAGCCAGGAGCTGGGTCTGCTGGTGCCGCGCGCGATCCTGGCCATGGCGGTCGAGGGAGCCTCCGACGAGGAAGTGGAGCAGATCTTCGCGCGCGTGCGAGCCCTGTGCGACGGACTGGAGGCGGACCCGCGCATCCGCCTGGCGCTCTTCGCGCTCTCGGTCTTTCACGCGGCGCGCGGCGAGCTCGTGGTCGCGGCCCAGGTGGGCGAGCGCCTGCTCGCGGAGGCCGAGCGCAGCGGGGAGTCGAGCGATCGGGTGGCCGCCCACCTCGCCCTCGGCGTTCCGCACTTCTGGCAGGGAGAGCCGGGCCCAGCGCTCGATCACCTGGAGCAGACGATCGCGCTCTACGACCCGTGGCAGCACCGCGAGCTGGCCTACGCGTACGGTCAGGATCCGGGCGTGTCGTCGCTCTGCTACGCGGGCTTGGCGCTCTGGCAGGTGGGCCAGCCCGACCGGGCCCTGGACTCGATGCGCAAGGGGCTGGACGACTCGCGCGAGGACCTGAGCCTGGCCCAGGCGCTCTGCTTCGCGGGCATCCTGCACTGGCTGCGCGGCGAGATCGACGACGCCCGGGAGATGGCGGACAAGGTCGTCGCCCTGTCCGAGGATCGCGGCTTCTCGCTCTGGCTGGGCGCGGGCCAGGTGCTGCGGGGATGGGCCGCCACCCAGTCCGAGAAGCCCGACGAGACGGGTATCGCGGAGATCGAGGCGGGCATCGCCCAGCTGGCCGGGACCGGGACCGGCGTGGCCGCGCCGATCGTGCTGACCATGCTGGCCGAGTCGCAGCGCGCGCTCGGGCGGCCGGGGCCGGCCCTCGATGCGGTGGACGCCGCGCTCGAGCTGGCGGACCAGACGGGCAGCACCTTCGTGAACCCGGAGCTGCTGCGGCTGCGCGCCGATCTGCTGGCCGAGCGGGACGGGGACCGGGCGGAGGTCGAGGCCTTGCTCGAGCGCTCTCTCGACATGGCGCGCGCGCAGGGTGCCCGCTCGTTCGAGCTGCGCATCGTTGCGACCCAGCTCCGGCTGGCCGCGGGCACGGACCGCGCGGCCGGGCCTCGGGCGCGGCTGCGCGAGATCTACGAGGCGTTCGACGAGGGCCTCGATACCCTCGACCTGCGCGCCGCGCGGGCCCTACTGAAACGGGACGCGTCCGGCTAGGTCGGCCTCCGTGCAGCGAGCTCGCGCAGAGTCCGGGCCTCGCGCTCGAGCTCGCTGTCCGGCATGCGCGGATGACAGGGCAGGATCACCAGGCGGGCCAGAACCGAACGCGCGCTCTCCGGATCGAGCTCGGGACGGTCCGCCGGTGCCTTCACGGTCTGCGAGCGCGGCAGCGTCGCCGCGTCGAAGCCCCGGGCGCGCAGCGCCGCGATGACGGCGCCCGGATCCTCGACGAGCACGGGGAAGACCCAGTAGCTGTGCAGGGGGTTCTTGCGAGCCGGCCGGGACACCGCCTCGCCCAGCGCGCGCGCCAGCTTCTCGCCGGTCCGGGCCCGCTCGACCAGCACCTCCGTCCGGAATCGGCGCAGACGCCGGCGCAGCAGGGCCAGGAGCGGGGCCGAGGGGCGGAGCTGCTGCTGCCGCGCGCCCCCGAGCCGGGCCACGCCGCGCACGGCGTCGGTCACGGTGTCTTCGTAGTCTCGGCCCGTGGCAGCGGAGCCGCCGGCCGCGCGCAATCGGAAGGCGCGCGCCACCGCGCCGAGGACCGGAGGCGTCGTCAGGATCTTCAGCGCGGCGAACTTGAGGACCCGGGCCAGCTGGGCCGCGCGCGGCTGCGCCGGCTGAACGGCCTGGAGCTCGCGCATGGCATCGAGGACGTGCGGGTCGCGCACCTGGAGCAGGGCGCCGCCCAGCGCGCTCGCCGTCTTGAGAGGACCGAAGCTGAAGGCGCTGACGTTCGCGCGCGGGTGCCCGCGGTAGCCCAGACCGGCAAAGGCCTGGGCGCAGTCCTCCACCACGAACAGCTCGTGCTCCTCGGCAAGCGACAGCACCGCCTCCAGATCGAGCCGACAGCCGAACAGATGCGCCACCACCAGGACGCGCGAGCGCGGGCCGATGGCGCGCCGCAGGGCGTCCGGGCGCGGCCCCATGGTGTCCGGGTCCAGGTCGACAGGCACTGGAACCAGGCCGTGGCGCCGGGCGATCTTGATCATGCCCTTCACGTTCAGCGCGGAGAAGAGCACCTCGCTCCCGCGTGGCAGCGCCAGGCTCGAGAGCAGCAGATCGAAGCCGCCGCGCACCGAATGACAGGCCAGCGCGCCGCCGTCGGCCGACCACAGGCTCTCGACGGCTCGCTGCCAGTGGTCGCGATCCCGGGCCGCGGCGCAGGCCCAGAGTCCGTAGGCCAGGTCCCACCAGCCGATGTCGAAGCGGATCCGGGGCCACATGGCGTGCTCAGGAGGGTGGCGGCACCGAGCAGGTGGTGGGATCGGGACACAAGCCCAGCATGCACAGCAGTCCCCCCGGCTCGTCGGGGGGCAGGGGGCTCGCGGCGGGCCGGTGGAGGAACGGTCCCGACGCGGGCGTGAAGCCGATGGACGCGCGCACGCCGCCGCCGACCTTCTCGACGAAGAACTGGAAGCTCAGCGCTTGGTCCTCGGCGTCCGGGATCATCCAGATGGCGCACCACTCCATCTGGGTCGACGACACCCCCGCCATCACGGTCACCAGGTCGAGGCCGTGGTTGTCCTGGGCTGCGCCATTGACGACGCGGGTGAAAGTCGTTCCGAACTTGCGGATCGAGACGTCGGGCACGGTCCGGCCGCACGCCGGCCCGCCCGGGCCCAGGCGCGGGATCGAGTCGATCCAACAGAACGTGGGGTAGCTGCGTACCGGGCTTCCATCGCTGTTGCTGACGATGTTCGAGAGACCATCGTCCACCCAGTACGGCGGGGCCCAGGCGTCGCGGACCTCGAAGCGGCGCTCCTGGCCCACCTCGTACGCGTAGTCCCTTGGCGCCGGGGGGCTCGACGCGTTGGGAAGCTGCGCGGCGAGCACGCCCAGCTCGTGATTCAGCAGGGGCGCCGCGGCCGCACCGTAGTAGTTGGAGGCGCCCTCGTAGCTCTGGGCGTCGTACTCCTCGGGCGTCGTGAAGTACGACACGTGTCCGTTTCCGAAGCCGACCAGGATCACACGCTCGAGCAGCGGGTCCGCGATCTTCGCCGTGACCTGCTTGCGGACGCGTTCGCCCATCATGGTGGTGAACTCGCCGGGCAGGGCGGCGAGCGCCACGTTGCCGATCCGGTAGACGCCGATCGGCGCGCGCTTCGGCGGCGGGTCCATTTCCATGGGCAGTCGCGAGAGGTTGATCGTGGTGCCGAGCGCCTCGATCCGGCCCGGCGGCAGCTTGATGCCGTGGTCGTGGCGGGCAAAGTCGCGAAGACCCTCCTGCAGCCCCATCTCGTAGAGGAGCGTGCGCCCGTCCTCGGCGCCACCCAGCTCGGGGGCGCCAGCCAGGGCGTCGGACGAGGTGTGGCGGGGGTAGCCGCTCGCGCGATCCGACCCGTCGGCGAAGCTGCGTCCGGCCAGCGGCTCGACGACCTGGTACTGGAAGGCGATGCCCGGCGGGCTCGCCGCGGAGCCCTGCTGCACCGCCGAGGCGATGCCCGAGCACACCTTGTCGGCGAGCTTGTCCGCCATGCCGATCAGCTCCACCCGGTTGCGCTGGGACCAGAGGGTGGTGACGTCCCCCTGGGCGCCGTTGAAGATCGCCACCACGGGCAGTGCCGGGAAGCCCGGCGCGGCGCAGGCGCCCCCGGCCAGGCCGCGCTCGAGGCGCGTTGTCGTGGCCTCGAACAGATCGCCCGAGTAGAGCTCGGTGTCGGCGTTCAGCACCGTCGAGTGGGTCGCGACGAAGACGGCGACGCCGATCGTGTCGCCGGCCCCCGCGCCGCTGGTCTTCACGAAGTGCAGGAACTCGACGTCCGCGTGAACGGCGCGGCAGGCGCGCGGGTCCGGAAACGCGTCGTCGGGATCAGGGCAGAGGGCGAGGGCGGCGTTGTCGCTGACGTACTTGTCGGCCTCGGGGTTCAGCTGAAAGGCGCCGAAGCTGCGGTTGCGAAAGAACAGGGAGAGCCGCGCGTCCACCGCCGGATCGTTGGCCAGGAGCTTCGCGTCCTCCCGCGCCAGGTACGCCTGCTTGACGACCCAGGAGAGGCGGGTCGCAAGGAAGTCGAAGAGCTCGTTGTGGAAGCCGGTGCGCGGCGACGAGTAGGCGTTGTACAGCCGGGAGGTGAAGAAGTTGCCGGGGCTCTGGTGCGTCTCGGTGGCGGCGATCAACAGGTTCTCGCGGCCGATGTGCTTCAGCGCCGGATCCGCCTGGACGAGCTGGGCGATCCGGTCCGCGAGCCCGTTGGGCATGATCATGAGATTCGAGGAGAGCAGCACCAGCGGCTCTCCCGCGGCGTCCTCGAGATAGATCGCCCGGGCCCAGAGCCGCGTCCAGAAGCCGCGCGAGATCTTCCCGGCGATCGAGTAGCCGCCCAGCGGAATGCCGGGGATGGGTGTCAGGTCGACCCGGGCGGCGCCGGCCTGCAGGGAGCCAGTGCCCGACGTCAGAGGGGTCCGGGCTGGGATGTGCCCCCCCACGGTTACGCCCCCGCAGCCGAGTGCCAGAGCGAGCAGCGAGCTGGAGACGAAGCGGACGGCGAGCGTCGGGTGTCGTTGCCCCACGGGTCTCTTCCCTCCCAGATCGGTCGAGCGCGGATCGGTCCAGCGCGACCAGAGCGCAGCATCGTACACTCGATCGATTCGGCGGTGTCGGTCAATCCCAGGTGCGCTGGGGCTTGTGCAGCCAGTACCTCAGGTAGACCTTGCGCCGATCGGCGAACTGGGCGGCGTCGTCGTCCGGGCCCCGACCCACGCCCGCGAAGCGCCGGAAGGAGCGGCGCAGGGGGGCGGGCACGTGGCGGTCGATGCGCTCGCCCTTGCGTTCTTGATCCAGATCGAGGGCGCGGGCCACGCGCTCGGTGAGGTCCTCCGATTCGCGGACCTCGAGCCCGCACCCTTCGAGCTTCGCAACCATCCGGTCGATCTTCTCCACGCGGCGGTAGTCCGCGAACAGGAGGTGACCGCCGGGCCGCAGGACGCGCGTGACCTCGCGCAGGAACCGGGCGAGGCTCGGATAGAGCAGCGAGGACTCGACGTTCAGGACCGCGTCCAGGGAGGCGTCGGCGAAGGGCAGGGCCATGGCGTCGCCCTGGCGGAAGGAGAGCCCCGGGATCGCGTAGTGCCGGTTGCAGTGGGCGACGGCGTTGTTCGCCAGATCGATGCCGACGAAGGAGCGGGGTCCGAACCCGCGCATCACGTAGGCGGCGCCCCCCCCGCGACCCGAGCTGACCTCCAGTCCGTCGCGTCCGGTCCAGTCGATGGGGCGCGCCACCCGGTGGTAGAGCTGGATGCAGAAGCGGTGCGGCTCGTCGTCGGGGTCGAGGGCGAGCACGGGCTCGGCGTCGTCCAGGGGCGCGCAGCCGTGGTTCAGGAACAGCAGGTCGGTCCCGGTGTCCAGTGCCGAGATGCCCTCGAACCACCAGCCGCGGACCCGGCGCTTCCAGGCCGGCGGCAACCCCTTCCACAGGTCGAAGAGCGAGCTCACGCTTCGCCCGGCCGAATCAACGAACCCCGGGCCGCGTCAACAGCGCCCGTTGCCCGAGCGTCGCTGGACGAAGGGACCGGACACCTCGTAGGTGATGCCGTTGCCGGAGGTGCCCGTCTGAGAGCTGAAGTAGAGGCGCCAGCCGCTCGGGTCGAAGGCCGGTCCGGTGATCTCCGAGGAATCCTGTCCAGTCACCCGGAGGAGCGGCGAGGCGACGCCGTTGTTCCCGAGCAGGACCAGCTCCATGTTGCCGCCGTCCTCGGCCGCGATCACACCGTTGCTCGCGGCCGCGAGGTTGTCCGGCGCCGTCAGCTGCATCGAAGGGTCCTGGGCCGCGTCGTAGCGGACGCAGATCGTGTCGGTGAGCGGGTCGTACTGCCAGACCGTGTTGTCGCCGGTGGTGGCGAAGTAGATCTGCCCCTTCGAGTAGACCATGCCCTCTCCGCGGTTGAAGGGGGTGGCCTGGGGGACCTGGTAGCAGGTGGGGGTCTGGCCGCCGTTCGGGTTCGGGTTCGGCACCTCGTGCCAGCTGACCACGCCCAGGCCGTCGACCTCGGCGAGCTCGAGGAGGCCCGAGCTCAGGTCTCCCCACACGTCGGGGGTGAAGCGGTAGAAGCATCCGTCGCCCTGGTCCTCGGTCAGATAGAGCCGCTGCAGGATCGGATCGGCGACGACGGCCTCGTGCTGGAAGGTTCCGAGCGCCGAGCGCGCAATCTGGCCGACCACCCCGTAGGGGTCGCACTCCCAGACCAGCCCGAGGTTGAACTCCTCGCACGAGAGCCAGGTATCCCAGGGCGTGGCACCGCCGGCGCAGTTGAAGCTCGTCCCGGTCAAGATCTGATAGGCGTCGGTCACGTTCGCGTCCGAGTCGAAGCGCACCGCGCCGGCGCCCTGGCCGTTGTCGTTCTCCGCGTTCGAGACGTAGATCCAGCCGCCGTCCGGCGTCTCGAAGGTGGCGCCGCCGTCGGGGTTGTTGTGCCAGGTGTAGCTCGTGCCGGTCAGCTGCGAGCCGCTGATGGCGATGATCCGCGACTGGAAGCCCTGGGGCAGCATGATGCCGTTGGCGTCGGCCGCCTGGAGCGGGCCGTAGGGGCCCGGGCCGCCCTGGGCCGGCTGCCCGGTGCCGGCGGCCAGGGCCTGGTCCCAGACCGACGGGCCCAGCACCACCCCGAAGCCCAGCCCGCCGCCGATGCGCAAGAAGTCCCGTCGCCTCATGCCGTCTCCTCCGCCAACGCCCGCTTCCGTAGGTGCCCCTCACGCAGCCGCAGGGGTCGAGAATTCACGCGCTCCGCGCCTGCGCATCGTGAGCCTGGAGCCGGGGCAGCACCTTCTCGGCGAAGAGGTGCAGGTTGGCCTTGGCGACGTCGTCGGGCATGCCGCCGTAGCTGAACACGCCGATTACGCCCGAGCTGTCGAGCATGCGCTGGTGCTCGATCATCTGCTCGGCGACCTGATCGGGGGTGCCCCAGACCTGGAGCTCGGCCAGGAAGCGGCAGAAGCGGTCTGCGCCGTGCTTCTCGATGTTCTGGGCGAGCTTGCCGTAGTACTCGTAGCCGGGGATGTCCGCCAGACCCGCATTGGCGAATTCGTAGTGGGTCAATGTGGATGAGCAGTAGTCCATGATGTATCGCTCGAACATCTCGCGGGCACCGTCCTCGCTCTCGTGGACCGCGGCGAAGCTCACCAGCAGGGGCTGCGGCGGCTCCGCCCGGTTCACCTCGCGGTAGACGCCCCGGTAGTGCTCGATCTCCTGGAGCGCCGTCTCCCAGGGCTTCTGGGCGATGATCATGATGCCCACCCCGAGTCGCGCCATGATCTCGGCGGACTCGGGCGAGACCGCCGACGCGTAGGTGCGGCCCCGGAAGCTCTTGAACGGCGCGGGCCGAATGGCCGTCCGGGGCTGCTGGTAGAACTTCCCCTCGTACTCGATGGTGCCGGTCTCGAGGGCGGTGAGGAGCGCCTCGGCGTACTCGACGAAGCGGGGCCGCGACTCGCCCATGGCCACCCGGAAGCCCTCGAACTCCACCCGGCCGAGGCCGCGCCCGATGCCGAGCAGCGCCCGCCCGTCGGAGACGTAGTCGAGCACCGAGAACTGCTCGGCCACCCGCACCGGGTCGGTCCAGGGCAGCACCACCACCATCGAGCCCAGCCCCACCTTGTTGGTCCGGCCCGCCACCCAGGTCAGGAACTGGGTGACGCTCGGACACATGTCGTAGTCCGTGAAGTGGTGCTCGGCCGCCCACACCGAGTCGAAGCCCAGGGGCTCGGCCAGGTCCGCCATGGAGAGCTCGTGCGCGTAGATCTCCCGGTCGCTGCGCTGGCCCTCGAGGTTCTGGAAGAAGACGCTCATTCCCACGTGCATGACGGGCTCCTCGGTGCTCGCTGTCTCAGAGGGGATCCAAGCTCAGTCTACCCCCGATCGCGGCGGGTCAGGGCAGGGCTCCGCACTCGGGTTTCCGGTACCGCTCTCGAGCTGATCCGTGTCAGAGTGGTCCAGGGGCCCGGCCGGAGGTGCGGGTGGCGAGCCAGATCCAAGCCCAGAACCAGAAGCCGACTCGAAGCGTGCTGATCACCGGCGCCTCGACCGGCATCGGCCGGGCGTCGGCCCTCGACCTGGCGGCCCGGGGCTGGCAGGTCTTCGCGGGCGTCCGCCGCGACGACGACGGCGAGCGGCTGCGGGGCCGCTCCCACGGCCAGATCACGCCGGTCCGCCTCGACGTCACCGACGCGGCGGGGATCGAAGCCTGCCTGGCACAGGTGACGTCGCGGGTCGGAGAGGCGGGACTCCAGGGACTCGTGAACAACGCGGGCATCTCGTGTCCGGGCGCGGTGGAGTTCATCGAGCTCGCCGAGCTGCGCCATCAGCTCGAGGTCAACCTGATCGGACAGGTGGCCGTGACCCAGGCCTTCCTGCCGCTGGTGCGCCAGGGCCGCGGGCGGATCGTCAACGTGAGCTCCATGGGCGGCTTCGTCTCGAACGCCTTCCTCGGCGCCTACAACGCCTCGAAGTTCGGCATGGAGGCCATCAGCGACTCGCTGCGGCGCGAGCTCCGGCCGTGGAAGATCCCGGTCTCGGTCGTCCAGCCCGGGAGCATCGACACCGAGATCTGGTCCAAGGGCGACACGTACTCCCAGAAGCTGATCGCCGGGCTGGACGGGCGGGCGAAGGCGCTCTACGGCGACGCCATCATCGCCATGGTTCGCTTCATCGACACGCGCGCCAAGAGCGCGATCCCCGCCGGGGTCGCGGCCCGGACCATCCGGCGCGCGCTGACGGCGCGCCGCCCGCGGACCCGGTACCG
>JAPUKG010000494.1 GCA_027295775.1 Pseudomonadota bacterium | reverse complement strand
TCGAGCAGCTCGACCCCCGTCATACCGGGCATCACCTGGTCGACGATCACGAGCGCGATGTCCTCGCGCTGCAGGATCTCGAGACCCTCTTCTCCGCTCTCGGCGGAGAAGACGCGGTACTCGGAGCTCAGCGTGAGCTCGAGCGACTCGAGGATGGCGGCCTCATCGTCGACGATGAGGATGCCGTAGGGACGGGCGTTGGCATCGCTTCGCGCGGCCTCTATCTCACTCATGCCACGGTCAGGATACCAGTGGGTCGGACGAAGCGCGAAGGAGAGCGGGAGTGAGAAGTGCCGAAGGGCGCGTAGGGCCGGCGGGGCGAACCCCGCCGGCCTTACGCCTTCCCCCCTCTCCTAGCGCCGACGGCGCGCGGTCTTGCGCCGTGCGGGCTTGCGGCGGGCCGGCTTGCGGCGGGCCGCCTTCTTGCGTGCGGTCTTGCGGCGGGCCGGCTTCCGGCGTGCGGTCTTCCGGCGAGCCGTCTTCTTGCGCGCGGTCTTCCGGCGAGCCGGCTTCCTGCGGGCGGTCTTGCGGCGAGCGGGCTTCCGCCGCGCGGTCTTCCGCTTCGTCGTCTTCTTCCGCCGCCGTCCGGCGCGCGCCATCTTGGCGCGCGCCACGTCGCCCTGCTTGTCGATGAAGTAGAGGAACCCGTCCTCCCTCTCGACGCCGGCCTTGGCGACCTTCTCGCGCTTCTTGTTCGTGGCTTTACCACCGCCGCGGGCCATCCGCGCGCGGCTCACATCCCCCCGCTTATCGAGGAAGTAGAGCCAACCCTTCTCTCGCTTCACGCCAGTTCTGGCGACTTTCGTGGCCATGCCAACCTCCCTTGGCTATCGGCTATCCGTTCATCGGCAATTTCGAAAGGCGTCCCGTCGGGAGCGCCAGACGAATCTTGGGAACTGTCGAATCTGTCGGAGGATTGGTGGCGTGAGGTCTGGGGGGGCAGTGGACCGCGCCTCCGTCGGGAAATGTCCCCTTCCCGACGGGGGATGTCAACGATCTGGGCGCTTTTATCGACGGGAGGGGGCCGCTTTTTCCGACTCCCGAAATCGGGTCTCGAGCCGCTCGATCAGCTGCTCCTCGAGGCGAACCCCGTCGAGGGCGTCGATTTCCTGCATGCCCGTCGGACTGGTGAGGTTCACCTCGGTGAGAAGGCCGCCGATCACGTCGATTCCCACGAAGAACAGGCCATCCCGACGAAGGAGGGGGGCCAGACGCTCGATGATTCGACGGTCCGCGTCGTCGAGGGACGCCCGGGCGCCGCGGCCGCCAACGTGGAGGTTCGCACGCACCTCCGACTCGCTGGGGACGCGGAGCAGCGCGCCGAGGGGCTCCCCCTCGAGGAGCAGGATGCGCTTGTCGCCCTCGCGGATCTCGGGCAGGTAGCGCTGGGCCATCACCGCGCGCGCCCCGAAGCGGGTCGACTGCTCGAGGATCGAGAACAGGTTCCGGTCCCCTCGGCGAAGGTGGAAGACGCCCTCCCCGCCCTTCCCGTCGAGGGGCTTCAGGATCATCTCGCCGCCGAGTTTGTTCATGAATCCGAGGAGTTCCGCGGGCTTTCGGGCGACGATGGTCTCCGGCATCAGGTCCCGGAAGTGCAGCGCCAGGAGCTTCTCATTGTAGGCGAGGATGCTGCTCGGGCGGTTCCACACCTGCGCGCGCTCGCACAGGCCGAGGATCTGGGTGGCCACCACGTACTCGCCGTCGACGGGCGGATCGACCCGCTGCAGCACCACGTCGGCGCCCTCGTCGAGGATCACGGTGTGAGCAGCGCCCATGTCCACGTGGTTGCCCTTCTCCCGGCGGAGCGTGACCGGGTGCACGAGGGCCGACGCTCGGCCGTCCGACACACCGAGGTCCTCGGGAGCGGCATACAGGACCTCGTGGCCCCGCTTCTGGGCCTCCAGCATCAGGACGAAGGTGGTATCAGCTTCGATGTCCAGCTGGCCGATGGGATCCATGACGAACACGAGACGCATGCAGACAGAGCGGTAGCGCAGCCCGACCGGCCTCGGCTAGGGTTCGGTAAGTACTGGAGCCCAAATGTCTTTCATCCGGTCTGGGGGGGTCCGGATCGCCCTCGCTGCGACTGCGCTCGCGATCCTCGTGCCCGCCGTGGGCATCGGCCTGCTCTACGTCACCTTTCTGACGGATCTTCCCGATCTCCAGGAGATCGAGGACTACCGGCCGCCCCTGACGACTCGCGTGCTGGACCGGGAGGGGCGGCTGATCGGCGAGTTCTTCGCCGAGCGGCGCCAGCTCGCCCCCATCGAGACGATCCCGCGCCACACCCAGCTCGCCTTCGTCTCCTCCGAGGACAGCTCGTTCTACGAGCACGGCGGCATCGACTACGACTCGATCCTGCGGGCGGCCTGGATCGACCTGACGGCCGGCGAGATCAAGCAGGGCGCGAGCACCATCACCATGCAGCTGGTGAAGCAGCTCCTGCTGAGCCCAGAGCGGCGCTTCCGGCGCAAGATCCGCGAGATGATCCTGGCCCGGCAGCTCGAGCAGAACTTCACCAAGGACGAGATCCTGTTCCTGTACCTGAACCATATCTACTTCGGGCAGGGCGCCCACGGGATCGCCGAGGCCGCGTACACGTACTTCGACCGGGCGGTGGGCGAGCTCTCGGTGTCGGAGTCGGCGCTGCTGGCCGGTCTGCCCCAGCGACCGTCCGAGTACTCGCCGTTCCGCAACCCCGCCGCCGCCGAGTCCCGGCGGCGTTACGTGCTCGGGCGCATGCGGGTGGACGGCGTCCTCGACGACGACGCCTACTTCGAGGCGATGGCGGACGTGCCGGAGCTGCGCCCCCCCGAGGAGCGGGAGCACACAGCGGCCGCCCAATATTTCACCGAGGAGGTGCGCCGCTACCTGTTCGAACGGCTGGGCGGCGATCGCGTGCTCCGAGGCGGACTGCTGGTGGAGACCACCCTCGACCTCGAGCTCCAGGAGGCCGCGGTGGCGGCGCTGCGGAAGGGACTCGAGGACCACGACAAGCGTCAGGGTTACCGGGGGCCGATCCGCCGGGTCGAGGCCGCGGCGATCGAGGAGGAGATCCTGACCGTCGGTCGCGAGAACGAGCTGGTCCCAGAAGAAGATCCCGACGCGGAGGTCGACGCCGAGCAGGCCGCGGCGCTCGAGCTCGCGGAGGCTGCGCCGGAGCCGCTCTCGATCGAGCCGGCCCTGGAGGAGCTCGCCGACGAGGAGGCGGCGCTCGCGCTCGAACAGGACGTCGACCCCTACCCGCTCCTCCCCTACGACACGCCGCTGCTCGCCGTCGTGACCGAGGTGGACCTCGAGGCCCAGACGGCGCAGGTCGGCTTCGCGCCGGAGATCGTGGGCCAGGTGGCTCTCGCCGACGTCGCGTGGGCCCACGTGCCCGACCCCAAGGCGCGGCACTCCCCGGTCGTGAAGATCCGGAAGGTCTTCGCGCTGGGCGACGTGGCGGTGTTCGTCCGCCTCGAGCCGGACCCCGAAGCGGAGGTCCTGGCCGAGGATCTGCCCGAAGACACACCGGCCCCGCTTCCCCGGGTGACCCTCCATCAGCGGCCCATCGTGCAGGGCGCGCTCTTCTCCCTGGACGTGGCGACGGGCGACGTACTCGCCATGGTCGGGGGCTACGATTTCGAGGAGAGCGAGTTCAATCGGGTAACCCAGGCGAAGCGCCAGCCCGGGTCCGCGTTCAAGCCGTTCATCTACGGGGCGGCGCTCTCGCGCGGCTACACGCCGGTCGCGACCCTCTACGACCGTCCCATCGTCTACGAGGACCCCATCTCGGGCTTCGTCTGGCGCCCGCAGAACTACTCGCGCCACTTCTTCGGCCCGCTGCCCATGCGGACGGCGTTGGTGCGCTCGATCAACAACGCCACCGTGCACCTGTTCCGCGACGTGGGCGTCGACTTCGTGATCGACTACGCCCGCCGGCTCGGCATCGAGGCACCGCTCACCCGCGATCTGTCCCTGGCCCTGGGCTCGAGCGACGTCACCCTGCTCGAGCTCACCACCGCGTACTCGGTCTTCACCAGCAAGGGCCGCCGAGTGGTGCCGCGCTTCATCAACCGCGTCACCGATCTGGAGGGAAACGTTCTGCTCGAGGACGTGCCCATCGGCAAGCTGCCGGCTCCAGTCCTGAAGCCGCTGCGGGCCGAGAGCGACGAGGGGCTCGAGGTCACCTACCCCGACGGTGAGATCCTGCCCACGGATCAGATCATCTCCGAGGCCGCGGCCTACCTGATGTGCGACCTGCTGAAGGGAGTGGTGAAGGATCCGCGGGGCACGGGCTGGCGGCTGCGTCAGCTCGGCCGACCGGTGGCGGGCAAGACCGGCACCACCAACGACCAGTTCGACGCGTGGTTCGTCGGCTTCTCGCCGGAGATCGCCACCGGCGTCTGGGTGGGCCACGACGAGAGCCGCGTGCTGGGCCGGGGGGAGACGGGCTCCCGCGCGGCCGCGCCCATCTGGGTGCAGTACATGGCGACGGCCCTGGCCGATCGCCCAGTGCGCGACTTCGAGGTACCGGACAAGATCGTCTTCCAGCGCATCGATCGCGAGACCGGGCTGCTGGCTGACGCCGGCTCGCAAGACGCCTACTTCCAGCCGTTCCTCGAGAACACCCAGCCCACCGAGACGACGAGCACAGCCGTCTCGGCCACCGACACCCAACGCGCCCTGCGCGAGGATTCGTTCTAGCCGGATGCCGGCTCGGGCCGCGGCCGCAGCGGGCGCGACCCTTCTGGGTGCCGTCTACTGGGCGACTTCGGCGACGGGCGTCACTGGCGGGGACAGCGGCGAGCTGTCGATCTCCGCCTGGCACTGGAGCGTCGCCCATCCTCCGGGGTATCCCCTGTACACGCTGGTCGGCTGGCTCTGGCTCTGGCCCGCGAAGCTCGCGGGACTCGAGCCCGCGGCCTGGCTCGCCAAACTCTCCGTGATCGCGGGAGCGGCGGCGGGCTACCAGCTGGCCATGGCCGTCGCGAACGGAAGGCGGGGAGCCCACGCCGCGATGCAGGGCCTGGCAGCGCTCACCATCTTCGGCCTGGGTGCCGTCTGGTGGTCGCAGTGCGTGGTCGTGGAAGTCTACCCGCTGGCCCAGCTCCTCGTCGTGATCAGCTACCGGGTCTGGTGCTCGTCGCGGCGGCAGCCCCGGGAAGCCGTCCCAGTCCAGCAGAGACACCTCGCGGGGCTCGCACTGCTCGCCTCGCTGGGCCTTGGGGCGCACTTCGCGTTGACGATCTTCGCCGGGGTATTGGGCCTGTCGGTCTGGGTGCGCTCGCGGGAGGTGCTCCGTCTTCCCCGAACCTACGCGCTCGTCGCCGTCGGGCTCCTTCCCGGTGCTCTGGTGTTGGCGAGCATGATCTGGCGGGCGGCCGCCACTCCCGAGGTGAGCTGGGCCGAGATCGATTCGTTCCAGAGCTGGCTCCTCTTCCTGGGCAGGGACGGGTACT
>JAPUKG010000493.1 GCA_027295775.1 Pseudomonadota bacterium | reverse complement strand
TGGCTGAACACGTTGTAGCCGACGATGCCCACCAGCAGTCCCATGATCAGGACCACGGCCATGATCTCGATCAAGGTGAAGCCCGCGTGGCGGCGCGAACGTGTCGCAGAGTGGTTGTCCATGTCGTTTCTCCCGTTAGCGGATGGAGCTCGTGATCTGGAGCAGCGGCATCAGGGTTGCCAGGATGATCACGAGCACGATCCCCACCATGAGTAGGATCAGGAGCGGTTCGAGCAGGGCCGTGAGCCGGGTGACGGTCGTCTCGACCTGCTCGTCGTAGGTGTCGGCGACCTTGCCGAGCATGGCCTCGAGCTCACCGGTCTGCTCCCCCACCGCCACCATGTGGGTCACCAGGGGCGGAAACTGGCCGCTGGTGCGCAGGGGCTGGGCCAGGGGGGCGCCCTCCACGATGCTGGTGCGGGCCGAGTCGATGGCCTCGGCAAGCACGGCGTTGTTCGCCACCTGCCTGCCGATATCGAGGGCCCGCACGATCGGGACGCCGCCCGCCAGCAGGGTCGAGAGGGTGCGGGTGAAGCGAGCGATGGAGATCAGCCGCGAGATGCGGCCCACCACCGGCAGGGATAGGCGCAGCCGGTCGTAGACCATGCGGCCGCGCTCGGTCTGCACGAGCTGGCGCACGACCAGAGCGGCGGCGCCGAGCGCCAGGGCCATGGCCCACCACCAGCTTCGGGCGAACTCGGAAGCCCCGATGATCCAGCGCGTATAAAAGGGCAGGGGCTGGTCCAGGGATTGCAGCAGCTCGGTGATTTGTGGCAGCACCACCGTGACCAGGGCCGCCACGACGATCATGGCGAAGGCCAGCATCACCGCCGGGTAGATCAGGACCGACGTGATCCGGTTCTGCAGGCGGACCTGATCCTCCAGGTAGTCCGCCACGCGCTCGAGCACGAGCTCGAGGGCCCCGCTCTCCTCGCCGGCACTCACCATGCTGACGTACAGCTGGTCGAACTGGCCGGTCTGGTCCAGGGCCTCCGCCAGGGAAGCACCCTCGTTGACCCGCTCGCGGACCTGGGCGAGGACCGACTTGAGGCGCGGGTGCTCGACCTGTTCGACCATGGCGCCGAGTGCCTCCACGAGCGGGATCCCGGCGCCGACCAGGGTGGCGAGCTGGCGCGTGGCCAGCGCGCGCTCCATCGCCGGGATGCGGCCAACCAGGTTGAAGGAGAAGCGTGTCTTCTTCCCGGTGTCGGGCACCACCGAGATCTGCGACTCCGAGATCTCCGTGAGGAAGACTCCGTCACTGCGCATCTTCGCGCGCGCCGCGCGCAGGGTCTCCGCACTCACGGACCCGCGAGTCGTCCTTCCCGAGGCGCTCACTCCCTTGTACGCGTAGACCGGCACCGTGTTCCATTCTGGCGGGGGCCCGCCTTCGTTCGGCTTCGCCTCACTGCGCATGCGCCAGAGGCGCGCTTGGGCCTAAATCTGGGCGACGGATCCTTCGTCCTCGGTGGCGCGCAGGACCTCGGCCACCGAGGTGACGCCCCGGAGTACCTTGCGAGCCCCGTCCGCGCGCAGGGTGCCCATTCCCTTCGACACCGCCGTCTGCTTGATCGTCTTCGAATCGATGCCCTTGGAGATCAGCGCCCGCACGTCGTCGTCGACCAGCATCAGCTCGAAGATGCCGAGCTGGCCGTGGTAGCCCGTCTGGTTGCAGCTTGGGCAGCCCACGGCGCGGTAGACGCGCACCGGGCGGCCCGGGGGCCGCACGCCGATCTCGCTCAGCTCCTCGTCCGACGCATCGCAGGCCTCGCGGCAGTCCAGGCACAGCACCCGGACCAGCCGCTGGGCCAGGGCGGCCACCAGCGACGACCCGACCAGGAAGGGCTCGACGCCCATGTCCACCAGCCGGGTGATGGAGCTGGCCGCGTCGTTGGTGTGGATCGTCGAGAGCACGAGGTGGCCCGTGAGGGACGCCTGGATGGCAATCTCGGCGGTCTCCAGGTCGCGGATCTCGCCCACCAGGATCACGTCGGGGTTCTGGCGCAGGATCGAGCGCAGGGCCGCGGCGAAGGTCAGACCGATCTTGGAGTTCACCTCGATCTGGCTGACGCCGGGCTGCAGGATCTCGACGGGCTCCTCCACGGTGATGATGTTTCGCTCCGGCTCGTTGATGCGGGAGATGGCGGCGTGGAGGGTGGTGGTCTTGCCGCTGCCGGTCGGGCCCGTCACCAGGATGATCCCGTTGGGGCGCCGGACCAGCCGCTCGAAGACCTCCAGCTGGTGCTCGCCGAAGCCCAGGGTCTCGAGGTCGAGCAGCTCCTGGGTGTCCGGCAGCAGCCGCAGCACCAGCCGCTCGCCGAACGAGACCGGCAGGGTCGACAGGCGCACGTCGTAGTCGCGGCCGGCGATCTTCAGGCGGATGCGCCCGTCCTGGGGCAGGCGTTTCTCGGCGATGTTGAGGCCGCCCATGATCTTGATGCGCGAGGCGATGCTCGCCTGGAGCGCCTTGGGCAGGGGATTCATCGGCTCGTAGAGCACGTTGTCGATGCGGAAGCGGACCCGCAGCTCCTTCTCGAACGGCTCGATGTGGATGTCGCTGGCGCGCTCCTTCACCGCGTGCTGGAGCATGGAGTTCACCAGCCGGATGATCGGCGCGTCGTCGGTGGCCTCGAGCAGGTCCTTGGGCTCGTGGCTGATCTCCAGGGCCAGGGCGTCGAGGTCATCGGTGGCCTCCTCCGCGAGCTGGTCCGTGGCGCTCGGGCCGCGGTCGTAGACCTGGTTGATCGCCGACAGGATCACGCGCTCACTGGCCAGCTCGACGGCCAGGTCGGCGCCGAACAGGAGCCGCAGGTCGTCCAGGGGTCCGGTCTCCAGCGGGTTCGCCGCCGCCACGCGCAGCTGGCCGGAATCTGCGAAGCCCAGCGGCAGCAGCCGGTGCCGCTTCGCGAACCCGATCGGCACCTTCTCGATCAGCCCCTCGTCCACGTCCTCGGGGCCGAGCTCCGTGCGGATGGGGAGCCCGAGCTGCTGGGCGATCGCACCCTGCACCTCGTCGGGGTTCAGGATGCCTTCCTCGATCAAGATGTCCGAGAGCCGCTCGCCGTTCTCGGCCTGGCGCTGGCGGGCGCGCTCGAGCTGCTCGGGCTCGAGCCGGGTCGTTCGCACCAGCACCTCGCCCAGATCGAGGCCCTCGATGCGCGGGGGGGTCTCCGCGCTCACGGCGCGTCGTCCCCGAAGACCATCACCGTGGGCTGGAGCTCGAAGGAGCGGCGCAGCACGTTGGAGACGCTCTCGGCCTCCTCGAGGCTGGGGTACGGGCCGACGTGGATCTCGAAGAGCACGATGCCCGCGGTCTCCCCCGAGACCAGGGTGCCGTCGTAGCCCGAGTCCAGGAGCTGGGTCAGCATGGCGGTGGCCTCGTTCGAGTCGCGGAAGACGTCGGCTCGGACCCCGAAGCGCGGCTTGCGGGTGCCCTGCCGGGCGGCCTCCTCCGCGGCGGCGCGCGCCTCGGCGCGGCCCTCCTCGATCTCGCGCATGCGCTGCAGGGGGTACCGGGCGTTGTGCCGGCGCAGGTAGTATCGCGCGGGCTTGTGACCCTCGTAGATATCGGGCTCGAGGCCCGCCAGCAATGCCTCCTCCTGCTCCTCTTCGCTGAGCTCGAGTCCGCCCCGCGCGCGTTCGCGGAACTCCTTGCGCTTGCGGATCGACTCGAGCTCGAGATCCTCGCGGCTCCGGATGATGTGGGGCGTCAGGAAGACCAGCAGGTTGATCTTGCGCAGCGACTGGCTCGTGCTCTTGAAGAGCCAGCCCAGGACCGGGATGTCTCCCAGCCATGGGACCTTGTCGACAGTGTCCAAGACCTCGTCGCTGATCAGCCCGCCGATCACCACCATCTCGCCGTTGGCCACCACCAGGGTGTTCTCGATCTTGCGACTGGTGAGCGAGACGCCGACCTCCTCGGCGCTGCCGGTCTCCGCGGTGAGTGCGTCGTTCACCGCCGTGATCTCCTGGAAGATCTTCAGGCGCAGGGTGTCGCCCTCGCTGATCTGGGGCGTCACGCGCAGGGTCACGCCGATGTCCTGGCGCTCGACGTTGACCGAGGACGACAGGGAGTCCTCGGCGCCGCGCGCGGCGTCGACCCGGCTCGTGATGATGGGGATGTTGTTGCCGATGCGGATCTCCGCCTCCTCGTTGTCCGAGGTGAGGATGTGCGGAGCCGAGATGATGTTGCTGTACCCGTCCCGGGCCGAGGCGCGCAGGATCGACTGGATCTTGGTGGCGCCTTCCTCATAGAGCAGGTTCTGCGTGAAGCCGCCGACGCCGGCGAACATCGGACTGGAGCTGGTCGTCAAGGCGTTGAGAGTCGTCGGGTCGGTGGCGCTCGCGACGGCGGCTTTCCAGAGCGACGTGTCGAGCGTCCAGAGCACGTTGAGGCCCAGGTCCTGGGCATCGGTGACGTCGACCTCCATGATCAGGGCCTCGATCAGGACCTGGGGCCGCTCGATGTCCAGCAGCTCGATCACCCGGACCAGTGTGTCGTAGGCCTCCTTGCTGCCCTGGATCACCAGCGAGTTGGTGGCCGGGTCGGCCGTGAGGCTCACGCCGCCCGCCAGCTCGGTGACCGCCGCGCGCAGGGCCTGGGGCGTCTGGCCGGCCTGGCCGCGACCCCCGGAAGGGGCCGCCGGCCGGCCGGAAACCAGGCTGTTCAGGGTCTGGGCCAGCTCCTCGGCGTCCGCGTGCTTCAGGTAGTAGACGCGGATGCTGCCGCCGCCGGTCACCGGGACATCCAGCTTGCGGACCAGACCGCGGATGTCCTCGAGCTGTCCGCGCGAGGCGAGCACGATCAGCGAGTTGGTGCGGTCGTCCGTGATGATCCGCACCCGGCCGCGCTGGGCCTCTCCGCTGGTGTCGGCCCGGGTGGGCGTCCGGCGCGCGGTCCGGGCGGACGTTCGCCGCGACGGTGTCGCTGCGCCCGAGACCTGGCCGCCGTAGATCTCGGAGATCTGCTGGGCCAGCGTGGCCGCGTCCGCGTGCTCCACCTTGAGGACCGCGAGCTCCTCCTTGTACGTCTCGACGTCGATGGCCTCGAGAATCGACAGCAGACGCCGGATGTTGGCCGCCGTGTCCGTCAGGATGATCGTGTTGGTCGGCGCGTACGACACCATGGCGGCGTCCTTGGAGATCAGCGGCTTCAGGGTGTTGTTGATCGAGTCCGCGTCGATGTAGCGGAGCGGAATCAGGCGCGTGACGAAGACGTCGCGATTGGGGCTCGGTTGGTCGCCCCGGACCGTCTCGATGCTGGACTCTTTGGCGTCGCGGATCGGGATGATCTTCAGCACGCCGCCGGGTCCCTGCACGGTGGTGAAGCCCTTCACCTGGAGAACCGATTCGAAGACCGCGTAGGCCTGCTCGATGGTCACCTTGGTGGGCGACACGATGGTGACCCGGCCCCGCACCCGGTCGTCGTAGATGAAGTTTCGGCCGGTGATGCGGGCAATGGTATCGATCACCACCGAGAGCTCGACGTCGTTGAAGTCGAGCTGGATCATCTCCTTGGGGTTCTGCACGTCCGGGCTGACCTGGGCGGACGCGGCGCCGGCGAGGGTCAGTCCCGCCAGCAGGCCGGCGGCGCAGAGGCGGATCGCACTCGTTCGGCTTCTACAGCTCACCCAGGATCCTCGCGACTTCATCTGCGGGCACGGTGAACTTCTCGGGCTGCCCGCTCGGCCCGATCTTCTCGAAGACGAACTCCTCGGCCTGGGCCAGCTCGCTCAGCAGCTGAGCGCTGGCCGCCGGATTGTCGATCTTGATGCCGTTGAGCTCCGTGACGATGTCCCCGTCCTCTAGGCCGAGCCGCTCGAAGATCCCACCGGACTTGATGGAATTGAGCTGGATCCCGACCATCTGGCCATTCTCGTACTTCGGCAGGATCCGGGCGTCGGAAAAGATGCTGGCGGCATTTCGTCCGCCCTGGGCCCCGGCCCGCTCTCGGAGCTCCTTGAGCCGGTCCGAGACCCGGCTGACCGGGCGCTGGCGGCGGGAGGGCCGCGACCGGGCGGCCGCTCGGCGCGAGGGCTGGGGTTGATTCTCCACGTCATCGAGTCGGAGCTCCTCCAGGCGGCCCCGATTGCGGAGCACCACCCGGCGGGGCTCGATCCCCGCGATCTGGACCTCGCTGTGGTGCTCGAGCCGGTCGCCGATCCCCACCACCTCGTGCTTCTTGCTGGTCGTGTCCTCGATGGCGGCGCGCGAGAGCTGGGGGTTGCTGGAGGCGGCGGTGCCGAGCAGACGGAGCGGCAGCTTGGTCTTCTCCAGGTTCTCCGCGGCCTCCACCGGAGGCGGGGCGTCCCCGGCCAGCTGGGCGCCGAACAGGTTCCGATCCAGGATGGGCTTGCGGTCGGACCAGGTGCGGCCCGCGACCGGACCCGCTTCGGCGGCCGGACGGACGCTGGCCCGGGCCGGCGTGAGCAGCTCCGCAGTGATCTCGTTCAACACGTTGGCCGTGAGGAACGTGCACAGCACGAACAGCGCAACGTTGCCGACCCGGATTCCCAAACGGCCCATGCGGCCTTCCCCTCACACG